>JAOUOQ010000173.1 GCA_029880275.1 Candidatus Aminicenantota bacterium
CAAGTTTTCGCCGGAAGAAAAAAGTTCACCTACTTTTTTCGCCCAATTTCTGATTTTATCCCAATCGCGATTATCGTAGAATGTATTATCCCTTAAAGGTTTCCTGCCTCCAAAAGCTTCAAATGCCACAGGTTGCACTTTTAAGTATTTGGATAATACCTGTTTTACATACTCATCAAGAGCGCCTTCATATAAATCGGGCTCACCTGCCCGTCTGGAACAAACAAAAACAGCCAGCTTTTTACCCTCAAAGTCTTTTTTGAGAAATTTTTTGGCTTTTCCTGTCCATCGACCTATTTTAATTCCACTGCCCAGGACGATATTATCATATCCTGAGATATCTTTTACTTTTTGTTCATACAGATTTATTAGTTGAACAGAAAGGTCATATTGCTCTTCTAATATTCTGGCGATTTCTTTGGCTACCTCTGCCGTGGCTCCGTATCTTGTCCCATAAGCAATCAGTGTCTTAGACATTATCTATCCTTGAATATCGAAGAAAACAGATAAATCCTTTATAATAAAATTATAAAACAAGAATTACACTTTTTCAAGGGTAAAGCGACATTCTAACCACCAAATAACCTCTTATTACTTAATAGTTTTATGAGTTTTTTAACCTTTTCATTCAGACTTAATTTCCTGTTATTATATCTCCACACATATTCAGCAAGGTATAAAGGCAGCCTTGATCCCCTTATATGCACTGCTCACCACTTCATTTGTTTTGGCTTATTGTGGTAATTAACTTATTTCCAAGGGCTTATACAGAAAAATGGTGCCGGAGGGGGGAGTCGAACCCCCATGGGCATTTCTGCCCGCGGGATTTTGAGTCCCGTGCGTCTACCAGTTTCACCACTCCGGCATAAGAAGTGCTTTGCGTTCTTACTTATAGATGATAGTAAATATCCCCCCATCTGTCAAGCCTTTGTTACTCATTTACCTGCTCTCTAAGGGAAGCTAACCCACACTTCTCTCACAACGCCTTCGGTTCAAGGATTAAGTCCTTGACTTGTCTTGAGTGTTCTTATAAAATACTAAAGGAGATTAAGAGGTGAAATTTAGAGTAGGAGAAAAGGTTATCTATCCCAACCATGGAATAGCACTTATTGAAGAAATTACCCAGCACACCATAGCAGGAAAAGAAAAGCTATTCTACTCTTTAAAGGTCCTCGCTAATGATTCCCTGGTCATGGTACCTACAGCTAATGTGAAGAGTGTGGGGTTACGAAAGATTATCAATAAAAGGGAGGTAAGCAAGCTCTTCAAGATTCTGAAAAACGGCAATATTGAGACCTCTTCCAATTGGAAAGGAAGGTTCAAAGAAAACTCAACTCGGATGCAGAGCGGTTCTATTTATGAGGCTGCAGAGGTGCTCAAATCCCTCTTCTACCTGAGTCAGCAGAAGCCCCTCTCTTATCGGGAGAAGCGGATGATGGAGCGAGCTAAGTACCTGATTGTCAGCGAGATAGCTGAGGTTAAAAAGCAGCCCACAGAAAAAGTAGAGGAGAAGATCGAGAAAGCCTTGAATGCTTCTTTGAAGCTGATGACGGAGCACTAATCTTCAGGGTATGGGAGTTAAAGGGGCAAGCAAGTCCCTTAGATAGAAAAGGTTGGAGGGTAAACTTCTATAATTGTAAAGGAAGCGAGGAGCTAATCTTCTTGTGGGATAATCTCTCACATGTATGAGAGCCTTCCTTTAGGTCTGGTTGATAAAAAGGGATATGAATCTGAGCAGTGAACAAGCTTCTGAGAAAATTCTTTGCTTTGTAGTCTATCTTCTGAGGAACAGTTAGAGCGTCGGTCAGGTTGTTCTAATGTCGAAATGGGCGAAGTGGAGTAGCTTTTTCCTTCTGCTTGTAGCCATCTTTCTTGTAAGGGAATACACCGACCTGCTAGTCTTCAATCAGGCAGAGAAAAACTACGGCTTCTGGTCGATAGTACCAGCACTGTTGACCCTGATATTATGTTTTACCACCAAGGAGGTTATTCCTTCACTCTTTTTCGGTATTTTAGCCGGCGGTATCATCAGCCAAAAATATAACATAGTCCAGCACTATCTCATCCCTGCCATTGGAAGCCCAGAATATGGGCTGATATTGTTGGTCTATCTTTGGTGCCTGGGGGGCTTGATAGGATTATGGACAAAGACCGGTGGAGCTCACCACTTTGCCCGCCTGGTCGGTAAGCGGATAGTAAAAGGGCGTCGCAGTGCCAAGTTTTTTGCCTACCTTATGGGGCTTCTCTTCCATCAGGGTGGAACCATCAGTACCATTTTAGCCGGCTCCACGGTAAGACCTATCTGTGACGAGAAGCGGGTCAGCCACGAGGAACTTTCCTACATCATCGATTCCACTGCCTCCCCGGTAGCTAAGATTATTCCCTTCAATGTGTGGCCCATCTATGTTGGCGGGCTGGTAGTAGGAACCATCCCCCTTTTCCCTACTGTCGATTCCGGCATTAACTTCTTTTTTAAAGCCATCCCGGTCAGTTTCTACGCATGGGCTGCTATCTTTATGACGCTCCTCCTCTCCGTGGAGAAACTCCCCTGGTACGGGAAGAAGATGTCCAGGGCGATGAATAGGGTGCAGCAGACCGGTAAGCTTGATAGGGATGGGTCGAGACCCCTTATCTCTAAAGAGCTCACCGTTCTTACTGTGCCCGAGGATTATCGCACAGGAAGTGAGGATTTCCTCATTCCCATCGGAGCCTTATTAAGCATAGCTATTGCACCCAAGCTTATTGTAGGCAAGCTGTTCATCTCCGAAGCGTTCTTCCTCGCGGTGTTGTCGGCAATGGTGGTGGCTCTCTACAAAGGGATGAAGCTGAAGACGGTGATGGAGGGGTTTGTAAGCGGATGCAAGGGGGTGACCGTGGGTGCCATAATTCTGGGGTTCGCCGTGACCCTGGGCAAAGTATCAGAATCGCTGGGAGCTGCCAGCTATATAATATCCACCACCAGCTCCATTATCGTCCCCGTTCTTCTGCCCGCTATCTTTCTGGCTATCACTATGTTCATCGCCTTTTCCACGGGAACCTCCTGGGGGACCTATGCGGTGGTGTTCCCCATCGCCATGCCCCTTGCCTATGCGATCAATCCCGATCCCTTCTATATATTGCTTTGTTTTTCGGCAATAACCGGGGGGGCTACCGGCGGGGACCAGTGCTCTCCTATCTCGGATACCACCATTCTTTCTTCCCTGGCTACCGGATCTGATTTGATGGACCATGTGCTCACACAATTGCCGCTGGCGGGGGTTGCCGCCGTAATAGGAGCAACCCTTTATACGCTTGTTGCTGCCTTCTATTTATAACAGGGTGAAAAGCAATATGAAGGGCAGTTCATTTGGACGCTGATGTTATGATAGAATTTACCGAGGGATAAAAAGGTCAAGATGAAAATTTATACCAAAATCGCCATCGGTCTGGCATTGGGTGTCATTGTTGGACCCATTTTGGGGCCTAAAGCCCTCTACATCGAGCCCATTGGCCGAGCCTTCATTAAGCTTATTGTAATGCTGGTAGTTCCTCTGGTGGTAGCCTCTCTGACTCTGGGCACCGCCAGCCTGGGGGATATAAAGAAGCTGGGGCGCGTGGGCTTGAAGACCGTGGCCTACTACCTTATCGCTACCGCCCTGGCGGTCTCCTTCGGTCTTGTTCTGGCCAATACCCTCCAACCAGGAGTGGGGCTCGACCCGGGCGTGAAGGCCAAGCTATTAGCCGACTATAAAGGAATCAGCGAGGCTCAGCTCGCCCAAGCAATGGAAAGACCGGGGCTATGGGATATTTTCCTCTCCCTGATTCCCAGCAACCCTATCAAAGCCATGGCCGAGAGCGATATGCTCCCCATCATAACCTTCTCCATCCTCGCCGGGATTGCCATGACCTTGATAAAGCCCCAGAGACGGCGGCGGCTGATGGGTCTGCTGGAAAGTATAAATGACACCATGATAGTCCTGGTTGACATGGTGATGAAGATAGCACCCTACGGAGTATTCGCCCTGATGGCCGGGGTGGCGGGAAGGTTCGGCTACGAGGTTTTGCTCACCTTGCTTAAATATGTGCTGGTTACTATCCTGGCGCTATTCCTCTTTCTGATGGTGGTCTACTCTTTGTCTGTGAGATTGATGGGTGGAATAAATCCTCTGGAGTTTTTCCGCATTATCCGCCCGGTTCAGCTGGTCGCCTTCAGTACCTGCTCCAGC
>JAOUOQ010000174.1 GCA_029880275.1 Candidatus Aminicenantota bacterium
ATCTTAGCCACCAAACCACCAGCAGGGAGAAATTCCCCCTGCTCCGCCAGCTTCTCGGCAATTATCCCACTGCGCGGGCTATGGATGAGCGCATCGGCTAACTGGGCTTGAATGAAAGCAACCTGCTGCTTCACCCCTTCCAAGGCTGCCTCTGCCATTTTAATCTCCTCAGGACGTGAGCCCTGCTGTATTATCTCATACTCCTTTTGAGCAATTTCAACAAGCCTCTGGTTGACCTCCACCCTGAGCTTTGCCTTGTCAAGCTCTGCCGGGGGCAACGCCTCATCCTTTAACAGCTCTTTTGCCCTCTCGTAGTCTCGCTCAGAATCTTTCAGATTGCTTAAGGCTTTCTCCAGGGAAGATTTTGCCCTCTCTTTCTCTTCCACCCGTGCCCCTTTTCGGATGAGCTCCAGCCTGTACTGAAGCTCCTTCTGCTTGGCTCTGGCTTGCTGGAGCTGGATTTCAAGCTTCTCGGAGTCCAGACGGCATATCAAATCCCCCTGCTCTACTCTGTCGCCCTCCTTTAGCTTGTAGTCCAGTATTATCCCGGGAACCTCTGTCCTGACATAGACATCGGTGGCTTCAATGGTCCCTGATGCGGTGATGAGACCTTCCGAGCCTTTTTCTCTGCTGCAGCTTACGATTAAGGAAAGTAATATCACTATCAGGATAGAGATCCTTTTTAGCTTCCTTTCCATAACTTTATCCCCTATTTTTTTTAATCCCTTTCAGAATCAATTCCGTCAACTCACTTTTTCTTCTTTCCATTATATCAGGCTCAAAAGAACAGGTGTACTGGTCATAGCTCGCCATGGAGGAGGCGGCATAATAGAAGGTGATCAGGGTGAAAATGGCGAGCAGCACGCTGTCGATATCCATGGAGCGACATTCTCCAGAGGCGATAGCCTCCTCGAAGAGTTTTCTTACCATCGAATAGAGTTGTTTGATATATGGTGAGGTAATCTGCCGGGAATGCTTTCCTCCATTGATAAGCTCCTGCTGCATTATCCGAAGGAGGTTATTATCCTGGGAACCAAGCTCAAAATAGAACTCAATCAATTGGCGAAGCTTATAGGGGAAGCCAAAATTTCCAGTGAGTGCTTTTGAGAGTTTCAGATTCAATCGAAGAAAGGTCTGTTTCAGGACTGCCTGGTAGAGGCTCTCCTTGCTGGAGAAATAATAATAGATCATAGCCTGATTAATACCAGCTTTGTGTGAGATTTCATGGATGCGAGCCCCGGCAAACCCATCTCTGGCAAAGACCTCCTCTGCCGCTTGCAAAATTTTCTCTCTGGTATCTCTGTGTTTCATTTTAATTAACTTTTTAGTTAAATATTGTAAATCTGACCACCTCCCCTGTCAAGCCTTCATTGAGAGAAAAACTCTTGACAAAAATCGTAAATATCTTTAACCTTAAATAACCTTCACAAATTCAGGCAATTAGGAAGGGAAAAGGATGATAATTGAAAGCTCAGCACCTACCCGCATCGACCTTGCTGGAGGGACTATTGATATATGGCCGCTTTACCTTTTCCATCCCAGAGCCTTGACTTTGAATATTGCCATCAACCTCTACGTTGTGACCAGGATACACCTTAGAGAGGACTCCTCTATCACCATCCGCTTCGAAGAAAAAAAGCTGGAGGTGAGCGTGGTCAATTAAAAAGACCATAAAATACAATTTGTCGTGTTTATTATTTTAAAAAATACAATATCTTGTATTTTTTACTCTTGACAAAGGAACAATTTAATATATAATAAAAAGTAAGAGGTCTCCTTAAAGATTTTTAAGCAAGGGGAGTTATATGCACTTTTTCAAGATTGGTAACCGGTTGATAGAGGCGCCGTTGACTATTGGCTGGGAGCACCAAGCGAATAACTTCTACCTCAAAGGGGAAGTATTTGAAAACCAGGTGCTCGTCTCCGGGCGATTTTACGGACCGGAAGGGAAATTTTTGTTCGAGATCAGGAATAATCAGCTGTTCAATCATTCAAGCCCTGATTTCAATCAGGTCTTTCTTTATAACGGTTTCCGCATTGATGACGAGGTAGAAAGGAATGTAATGGTAGCCGAGACATTCAAGGACGAACGGGGGAACAGAATCACCTTTATCTACGGAATGTTTTTCGACAATAAAGGGAATTTAGTAGCCCAAGGGGATACTAACGGCCTATTTATAAATTGCCCTTTGAACAAATAATCATCAAATGAGTTTAATATTATGAAAACCTCTCCTGAAGAAACGAAGCCAGCCAAAAAGAAATTAAGAAAAAGGAAAAGAGCTCCTGCTCCACCCTGGGAGATAGGGCCTTTGTTGTCGCCGAACTCCTTGCGGGTGCTGGAGCGAAGGTATCTGAAAAAAGATGCCAAGGGGCATCCCATCGAGAAACCAAGCGATATGTTCTGGCGAGTAGCCCTGAACATCGCCCAGGTGGAAAAGAAATACAACCCTGATAGCGATACTCTTCAGCTAGCCCGAGAGTTCTACGATCTGATGGGAAATTTGGAGTTTCTTCCTAACTCTCCCACTTTGATGAACGCAGGGCGTGAGCTACAGCAGTTATCAGCCTGTTTCGTTTTACCGGTTGAGGACTCTATGGACTCCATCTTCGAAGCCATAAAAAACACCGCCCTTATCCATAAAAGCGGCGGAGGTACCGGCTTCTCCTTCTCCCGCATTCGCCCGAAAAACGATGTGGTAAAAACTACGCAGGGCATCTCAAGTGGTCCTATATCCTTTATGACTGTCTTTGATGCTGCTACTGAGACGGTTAAGCAAGGGGGGACCCGGCGAGGCGCTAATATGGGCATCCTGCGTATTGACCACCCCGATATCCTGGAGTTTATCACTGCCAAGGAGGACACCGGGAGGCTTAATAATTTCAATCTCTCAGTAGGACTGACTGAGGGATTTATGAAAGCGGTGGAAAGTGATTCCGATTACCCCCTCATAAATCCCCGCACCAGAAAGGAAGTCAAGCGTTTGGATGCCCGCACAGTATTCAAGAAGATTGTCGAGTCGGCATGGAATAGTGGGGAGCCGGGTATTGTATTCCTTGACCGCTTGAACAAAGGTAATCCAACCCCTTCTATGGGAATGATAGAGAGCACCAATCCCTGTGGAGAACAGCCCCTCCTTCCTTACGAATCGTGCAATCTGGGCTCTATCAATCTTTCCAAGATGGTGCGTTATCAGAACGGGAAAACTTCTATAGATTATCCCCACCTGACGAAAGTAATCAAATTGGCTGTGCGCTTCCTTGACGATGTGATAGATGCCAATCGTTTCCCCTTACCGGAGATTAAGACAGCCACCCTGGCCAATCGAAAAATAGGCTTGGGATTGATGGGATTCGCCGACATGCTAATAAAGCTGAGCATTCCCTATGATTCAGACCGGGCACTCCAGGTAGCAGAAAAAGTGATGGAGTATATCAACAATGAATCGAAAAAAGTATCCCATGAATTAGCCGAAGAGCGTGGTGCTTTTCCCACGTTTGAGGAGAGCATCTGGGTTAATACACCCTGGGGGAAGCTCCGCAACGCCACCACTACCACCATAGCCCCCACCGGCACCTTGAGCATCATCGCCAACTGCTCCAGCGGTATCGAGCCATTATATGCTGTCTCTTATATAAGGCAGCACATACTTGATGATGAAAAAATGGTCGAGGTGAATCCTATATTTTTAGAGGTAGCCAAGAAGGAGGATTTCTATAGCGAGGAAATCATCCAGGAAATCGGGAAGCGCAGCTCCCTGAAAGAGGTTCCCGGCGTACCCGAGCATATAAAGAGACTGTTTGTCACCGCTTACGACATCAGCCCTGAATGGCATATAAAAATGCAAGCAGCTTTCCAAAGGCATGTTGATAACGCTGTTTCTAAAACGGTTAATTTCCCCCGCGCTGCCACGCCTCAAGATATAGAGAAAGCATATCTTCTTGCTTATAAAGAGGAATGTAAGGGAGTCACGGTTTACCGTGAAGGGAGCCGAGAGGGGGTACTCATTACTGAGAAGCCTGAAGAGGAGCAGAAACCCCAGAAAGGAAAAATAACCCCCCGCCCGCGTCCTTATCAGACCAGAGGTACCACTCAGAAAATAGGTACTGGCTGCGGAAACTTATACATCACCATTAATGAGGATGACCAGGGACCCAACGAGATATTTGCTTTGATGGGGAAATC
>JAOUOQ010000028.1 GCA_029880275.1 Candidatus Aminicenantota bacterium
CGAATAATCCAGAAATCCATAACCGCATGGTTGGCAACGGCAATGCCTTTGAAAAAACCGTCGCTGGCATTAAAAAAGCCCTTTCCCTGGGGATGCAAGTGATTACCAACACCACCCTGACCACCCTCAACGCACCTACTTTTCCCGACCTACTCAAGTGGGGTAAGAGTATCGGCTTAAAGCATATGGCGTGTAATACCATCATATGCAGTGGCAAGGGACCTAAGTATAAAAAAGAGAAAGGGCTCTCTCACGAAGCCTTGAAGGAATTGTTATCGCAGGCGTTAGATTTAGCTCACAGCTTAGAAATAGAGCTTCAATGGTATTCTCCGACCTGCTACCTGGAGCTTAATCCAATGGAGCTTGGTTTTGGAATTAAGGGATGCTCCGCCGCTGCACACAATATGACCATTCAACCTGATGGGACAGTTCTTCCCTGTCAATCGTGGCCGGAAGTAGTGGGAAATATTCTGAAAGATGACTGGAAGAGCATCTGGGGGCACCCGATAAGCCGCAAGCTCCGGAAACACCAGTTTATAGCGGATAGGTGTAAAAATTGTGAGTACCTTGACACCTGCGGTGGCGGCTGTCCGTTGGAAATCGCCTCCTTACCAGGTGAGTAAATTATCATGAAAATAAGGCTAATTATTATCCTTTCGTTTATCTTCTTAATCGCGGGAGCCCCATTTTTCGCTCCTGCTGATACGGGAACCTACCGCATCCTTGATTATACCGTTAAGCTGACCCCTCGCTCAGATGGCGTGGTGGAGATGGAGTACTACCAGAAATGGGTAGTAACAGGTGGACACATCCCCTGGATAACCATTGGTCTGCCAAACATTAGCTATCAACTTGACCAGACCAAAAATAGAGGAAACATCAGGAGAATCTCTCCCTACAATTCTTCCGGTTGGTCTGGGGTAAGAATAGACCTTGATAAGGATTATTTGCCCAACGAGACCTTTGAGGTAGGATTCTCCTTAATACAGAGCAGGCTTTTCTATGCTGATGAGGATAATTATAAGCTTGACTTCACCCCGGGATGGTACGACAGGGCAGTTACCGACAGGCTGGCGATCACCATGCACATCTTCGCCCAAATGGACCAGGTGACTGCTAACCCTAAACCCGCCCGAATAGAAGGTCAGGAGATAATCTGGGAGAAGCTTGCCCTCGGCAAAGGCGAGAGATTTTCTGTCTCCATCTCTTTCCCCAGGCAGTTCATGCCTCAGCCAAAGGCGGGCGCATTAAAAAGCAAAGCCAGGATAAGAAGCCCCCTGAGAGGAGCTGGTTTGTTCGTTTTCTTTTTCATATTTTGGATAATGATTGTCCTTGCTATTCTCATCGCGAGAAGAGGCTATGGCAGAGGCGGTAGGATATTTTATGGGGGAATTGGCAGAAAGGGTGGTGTATTTGGAGGGAGAACTACCGGTGGCGGTGGGGGATTTGGTGGAAGGTCGTCATCCTGCGCCTGCGCCTGTGTATCATGTGCGTGTGCCTGTGCCTGTGCTGGAGGGGGAGGAGCAGGGTGCAGCAGAAAAATTCATCATACTTGTCCCCTCTGTGCAGAGGAGATAAAAGTCCGTAGATGAAAAAATTAGCTCATCTTAAATATCTATTCGCCATATTGGCAATATTAGTAATCAGTTGTGGTGGAGGTGAGCAGTCTTACGATTCAAATGTCAGTGTACCGGAAGGGGACCCTCCTTTTACGCCTCTCGGCCAGTATTGGGTCATAGACAAGGCAGGGGCTCTCACAAATGAGACCATAGTCAAAGGGGATTCTCTCTGTCAGTCCTTGCAGGATGACGGGATAGCCGAGATGGTGGTCCTGGTTCAGAGCGGCATAAAGCATCCCGAAACATACGCCACGCATTACGGCAGGTGGCTGAAGCTGGGGAGCAAAGGACCGAGTACCCGGGGCGGCAACAATGGAATCGTCTGGCTGATAAGACCGGATGCAGAGCTGAAGATGACCATATCTGTGGGACGCGGGCTGCCGCGATTAACCTCATCTGATTATGGTCAAGTAATGGAAAAAGCCAAGGATTACCTCAACTTTAACAATTTTGACCAGGGGGTTCTGGTCATTATTGAGGAGACAAACAGAGTATTAAGGGAGTTATATCCCTCAGAAAGGGGAGGGGAGCAATGAGCAAAGCGTTAAAAATTGTACTGCCTATTTTAATCGTGGTTGTGGTAATTGCAGTCGTAGTGTTTTTAGCTGTAGTTCCGCGGATGTACAATACGCTTAATGTCAAGAACCAGGCTGCTTTAGGAGGGCAAGCACTCTACTCATCGGCGCTAAATCTTTGCAGCCAGAAAGTAAAAGCTGTGTGGACCATGGCGGAGCAGATATCTACCAAAGAAACAGAAGCGCAACAAGCCATCGCCGCTGCCCGGTCTGGATTTGAAGGGGCGGAAAGATTGTTCAGAACAGCCCTTGAAAAAGGAGAAGGTCTGGCAGAGCTAACCAGAGCTGCAAATGGAGTCCTTCAGTCAGCCTTAGCCATCCGGGTGCAAATCGAAGCCTATCCGGTCATCAGAAGCGTGGAAACCTATAATCAAGCTATGCGAGGAGTGGAAGAGGGGATTAACGAGATTAAGACCGCTCTGGATGACTGGATTATGTATATCAGAGACTTCAATACCTATAGAAAGAGTTTCTGGGTGGATATGGTAGCTGGCGTTTTCTCTGGCAAGTTCAGTGCTTTTCCAAGCGAACATGATTATTACAAAGGCCCCATTGGAGAGCTGGATATTGATGCATTGAATCCTCAAAGAGTTAAGTGAGATAACCTGAGCTAATAACCGCCACCAAATCCTTGCCAGCTAATTGCTGCTGTAGCCTGTATCTTCTTTCCTTAATTAAGTGGTCACCTTCAGATTTAGTCCTCTGACGACTAAGTCTTTTACAGTATCAGAAAGATGGAGGGAGCTACTATTTTATCATCTTTTTAGCCATCTCCACCTCCTCTTCCCGGGTGGAGACCCGCCCGTCTAATTTGGCAAGCAGAATCTTCCTGAGGATTTTGTTGAAAAGGGGTCCGGGTGAGCAGCCCAGCTTAAGGAGGTCGTCCCCGGATATATGTAGCTTAACCTGCGAGAGATGGCGCAGGCAAAGCGAGATTGCCTGTTTTACCGCCTCATGCTCAGCCTTCGCCATAGTGTATAGGAGCACCTCCAGGCGGCAGCGATGAAGCAGGCTGTATATCTGACTCGGTTTTGCCTCTTTACCCCTGCTCAGCTTAGTAATAATTACGGTCATCTCCTCGGGATAGGCCGTGAGAGTCTTGCTCTCTTTGGGAGGGAGGTTAAGGCGCTCCGCACCTTCCTGGCGTTCGCTGGTTGAGAGCCCTTCAAAGAGACCCATAAGATAAATCAGCCACAGCTTAGGCTCAGGCTCCCTGTAGAGGAGATTATACCAGGAGATGACCTTCTCAATATTATCAGAGATGCGCCCCATTGTTTTATCGTAAGTAATATGCGGATGGATGAACTTTATAATGTCGAACTCCGCCATGGTCTGGATAGCCACCGCCGGGTGCTCCTCCTCAAATATCAGACGCAGCTCGTTCATCAGCCGGGTGCCCGACAGAAGGTTCAAAATCCCCTTTTCCACCGCTTCCCTCAACAGTTTTCTGGTATTCCCCTCCATCTGGAATTGGAACCTTTGTTGAAAGCGTATCGCCCTGAGCAGCCGGGTGGGGTCCTCAATAAAGCTCAGGTTGTGTAATACTCTGATGATACCTTCGTCAAGGTCCCTTCTTCCACCGAAATAGTCTATTAATTCCCCGAAATGAGGTTTGTTGAGACGGACTGCCAGGGCGTTAAAGGTAAAGTCCCGCCGGTAGAGGTCGGCTCTCAGTGAGCTTTCCTGCACTACCGGGAGAGCGGCGGGAACTTCGTAGAATTCGGTTCGGGCGGATGCTATATCTACCTTAAATCCCTGAGGGAACATCACCACCGCCGTATGGAATTGCGGGAAACCTTTAGAGGAGCCTTCTACTTTTTGTGCTAAGGTTTTGGCAAATTGAATTCCATCCCCTTCCACCACCACATCAAGGTCTACATTTTCGATTTTGAGCAGGAGGTCTCTAACAAAACCGCCCACCAGAAAGGCGTTGATGGGAACCACATCAGCGGTCTGAGAGATGGTCTCAATGATGGCAAAAAGCTCCGCCGGAAGCTGCTCCCTCATAGGCGAAGTGAGGTTCTGAAACAAGGGGAGGGTTGGGTTGCGGGTGATTATTTCGCCTTCAGCAGAAAAAGAGGGTGCTGATACTTCTTCTTCCATCTGGCTCAGTTCCTCAGAGAGCAAAGACAGAAGTTTTTCGCGAGCTTCCAGAAGGCTCATCCCTCGCAGGCTGGCAGAGGCTGCCGAGGGGTGCCCGCCCCCACCAAATTCCCCTGCCACTGCGCCAACATCTACTCCTTTAAAGCGACTGCGGGCAATAAGGCTGCTGTGGGTCCCTATTTTCACCAGGGCGAAGAAAATGTCGATTTTCAGCATATCCATAAACCTCTGAACCACCGTCCCTAACTCGCTCATATACTTATCTTTATAGAGAATAGCGATAAATACCTCGGCTCCCCTTATGCGATACCTTTCGGAGGAGCGTAAGAGGTCGTTGAGGAATTCGAACTGCTCCAGGGTCAACTCTTCTTTCAAAAAGTGCGAGGCGATGTTCAAATCAGCACCGCACCGCAACAGATAAGCTGCTGCTTCCAGGTCTTCGGAGGAGGTGGTGGGGAATGAGAAGAATCCCGTATCCTCGCAGATGCCCATAATCATGGCGGTTGCCTCGTTGGCTGTCAAGGGGATAGCGCGCTCCTTTATGAGCCTGGTTAAGATGGTGACGGTCGCCCCTGCAGGTCGCACTTCCTCAATCTCTCCTTTGAGATCGTCTGGCTGGGGTGGATGATGGTCGTAAATATCTATTTTAAGCGCCGGGTTGGAAGCAATTAGCTGAGAAAAGGGACCAATGCGGGAAGCCAGTTTGGTGTCCACCATGATGAGGTGGGTAACCTGGTTGAGGTCGACCTCCTGCGGCTTTGTTAACTTCCAGCTATAATAAGGAGAAGCCATAAAACGGCGTATGCTATCCCCCCAGGAGCCGGGGAAAGCCATTATTGCCCCGGGGTATAGCTTGGAAGCCGCTATCATTGATGCCAGGGAGTCGAAGTCGGCATTAAGATGGGTTGTAATAAGTTTCATAATGTCTTTATATCTCTCTTATCGTTTTATGTAATTCTACCACACCTCTTACTTATTGTTCAAAAAAGATTTAAAAAAAAGATAACTTATTAAAATAAAAGATATTATAAGCTTTTTTAAGCAGCAGAGATATCAGATGACTTAAATATCCATAATTCGTGTTGACTATTTTCTCATTAGTTATTATGATATTATCAAACAGGCAAAGGGGGCTGTGGACAGTGAAATGCCCAAAATGTCATTTTGACAATCCTCAGGATACCCGCTTTTGCGGTAACTGTGGCGGTTCGCTTACTCCCTCTGTGGAGCAAGATTTATAAGGATAAAGGCAAGGTGCGAAAAGCCATAGAGCATTATGATAAATTTCTCTATCTCTGGAAAGACGCTGACCCTGGCATTCCCGAAATAATCGATGCCAAGAAGTGCCAATCTGCCCTGTAAAAATTACCTAAATGATGTGAATCTAAAATCTTAAAGGAGGATTTAAGATGAAAAAGAAAATTACACTCATTTTTGTTCCGTTATTTCTTCTTTTGTTTGCATCATATTCTTTTTCTCAGCAAAGTGAGGTTCAGCCTGTTGAATTCAAGAAGATATCCGATAGGCTCTATGAAATTGTAGGTGGAAGGGGTGCCAATGGTGGGGCTTATATAGGTGATAATGCAGTTTTGATAATTGATGCTAAAATGGACCAAAAATCAGTAGACCAGGTAATAAAAGGGATTGAAAAAATTGCTGACAACCCGATTAAGTACCTTGTAAATACCCATAGTGATGGCGACCATGTTACAGGAAATCAATATTTTCCTGAAACGGTGACTCTTATAAGTCATGAAAATTGCCGAAAGGAATTGTTTCATCCAAGTAGTGATGGTACTCCGTCAGAATGGAACAAGCCTGAATTGGCACCTTTTATCCCCTCATTAACATTTCGAGATAAAATGGATGTTTATCTTGGCTCAATGAGGATAGAGCTTTGGTATTTTGGTATCGGTCATACCACTGGAGATACTGTTGTTTACTTTCCCGAAGAAAAGACAGCTTTTCTCGGAGACCAAATATTTTTAACAAGACCTCAACTCATCCACTCTTATAAAGGTGGCAATTCCTTTGAGCATGTAAAAACTCTCGTAAAAATGCTGGACACACTAAATGCTGAAAAATTCTGCAGTGGTCATAGTGAAATTGCGGACCGAGAGGCAATAAGTAATCATATTGACCAGATGAAAAAGCGGCAGGAAAAGGTTAAAGAGTTAATCGAAAAGGGAAAGAGCCTTGAAGAAATTAAAAGTGAATTTGAAGAAAATGAAGCCAGATTAATCGAGAGTATTTATAATGAAATCAAGAGTTCCATGGGATAGATTACATTGAAATGATAAATGAGACAATGTTGAAAAATAATTCATCTATAGAGATTTATTCTTGAAAAACTTCGGATATGAGTTATTTGAAATACAATTAGCTCCTTAGATAGGATTCGAACCAACAACCCTCCGCTTATTAAGGTTTACGCTCGCGGGTGGTATTTCTGGTAGACCTGTCGGAGATGGTCCTGTGTGATGTGGGTGTAAATCTGGGTAGTGGATATGTCGGAGTGCCCCAGCATAAGCTGAATGGAGCGCAGGTCTGCCCCATTTGCCAGCATGTGGGTAGCGAAAGAGTGGCGGAGTGTGTGAGGGGTCACCTCCTTTTTTATGCCTGCTTTTTCAGAATAATCCTTGACGAGCTTCCAGCACCATTGTCGAGTGAGCTTGGTTTTCCGACCGGTAACAAAGAGATAGGGAGAAGAGGTATTTTTGAGAATGATGGGGCGAGCGTTTGAAAGATAATCTCTGAGCCGCGCTAAAGCTGAGGAGCCGACCGGGATTATCCGCTCCTTTTCCCCTTTGCCGATGCAGCGGAGGAATCCCGCCTCCATGACCAGGTCTTCAACCTTGAGGTTCACCAGCTCCGTTGCCCGCACCCCGGTGGCATAGAAGAGTTCCAGCAGGGCGGCATCCCGCACACCACGCGGCTTTTTCTTGCGTGGTTGACTAATCAACAACTCTACTTCATCTATGGATAGGACAGTGGGGAGGCGTCTCCAGACTGATGGGGTCTCCAAGTTGATTGTTGGATCAGATGGTATCTTATTTTCCACTACCAAAAAGCGGAAAAACATCCTCAGCGAAGCCATATAGCGAGCTAAAGACCTGGGGGACAGCCCTCGATTGCGGAGCTCTGCCAGAAAATCAACGATATCATTTCCACTCACCATGCTGAGGCCTGTTCCCTTTGTCTGGAGGAACTTCTCAAAGCGGTATAGGTCTCCCCCGTAGGAGACGATAGTGTTCTCTGCCAGACCACTTTCGACCCGCAGATAATGGAGAAAATCGGAAATTAGTTTATTTAAAGCCATTTTTTAGAAGAAGGGATTCTCCTTCATTTCTTCCCCGATGGTGGATGTTGGTCCATGCCCGGGATAAATAGGGAGTCTCTTATCCAGCGTAAAGAGCTTGTTTTTAACCGACTTAATCAGCTGGGGGTAAGAGCCTCCGGGAAGGTCGGTTCTTCCAATGCCTCGATAAAATAGAGTATCGCCGGTGAGGATTCCCTCGGGGAATTTCAGGCAAATTCCCCCCGGCGAATGTCCCGGGGTATGGAGTACTTCCAGTGTCAGCCCTCCTATGTTGATCAAGTCGCTTTCAGCCAGAAGCTTATCAGCTGGTGGTGAGGGCTCAGCCGATATGATAGCTTGGAGAGAGCAGTCCTGGGGGTCGCTGAGGTAGGGGGCATCATCCTGGTGAACGAGAAGCGGGATTTTGTATCTTCTTTTAATCTCGGCGTTGGCTCCGGTATGGTCGATGTGACAATGAGTATTGATAATATAGAGGGGCTTGTATTGTCGGCTGTTTATCAGGTCAATTATCTGCACAGGGTCAGCCCCCGGGTCGACAATAGCCACCTCGCCCCCCTGAGGGCACCCTATACAATAACAGTTTACCTCCAGAGGACCAACTACAATTCTATCTAAAATCATCTTGACTTGCTTTCCACCATGAAGGTCACCGGACCTTCATTTACCAGCTCCACCGACATCATTGCCTGAAACTCGCCAGTGGCGACCTTAAGTCTGGTCTTTTTAAGCTGGTGGACGAACTCTTGGTAGTATTTTTCAGCCATCTCCGGCGGAGCAGCCTTGTCGAAGCTGGGACGCCTTCCCTTCTGAACATCCCCTGCCAGAGTGAACTGAGAGACCACCAGAATTTCACCACCAACATCAAGAAGGGAGAGATTCATCTTCCCTTCGGAATCGGGAAATATCCTCAGGTGGGTGATTTTTTCTGTCAAAAAACTCACATCCTTGTCCGTATCTCCTTTTTCCACCCCCAAAAAAAGGAGGGCTCCCTCTCCAATGGAGCCGACTATCCGGTCGGCTACTCTGACTTCCGCTCGGGAGACCTTCTGGATTAAGACCTTCAACCCTTACCCTTCGCTTAAAAAAGCTTGGAGGTTAATCCTTAGGGAGAGTTATTTCCCTCCTGAATATAACCCCCAGCAGTTCCTTTATCTCCTCACTTCTTAATATTAGAGTCATTATAACATAACACGCCACCGAAGCAAGAATAATCATTATCAGCTGCCAGAGTTGGGTCAGGAACCTCTGCTGGGCGGCGATATTGGTGAATTCCGTCAGCCACCAGCAGACCGCTCCCATAACCAGGGAAGCAATAGCGATTTTTACCAGCGATATCAGTAGCTCTCGTTTTCCTATACTCCCGTGCCTTTTCTGAAAGATATGCAAAAGGAGAAAAAGGTTGAGACATGACGAAAGAGTGAGCGCCAGGGCAATGCCCCCGTGCTGAAAAGGCGTTATTAAAATAAGAGCTAAGATGACATTAGCCGCCATGGCAGCGGCTGCGGTTTTGACCGGGGTTTTGGTATCCTTGAGGGAGTAGAATGAGGGAGCTATTACCCGTATAGCGGCAAAAATAGAGAGCCCCAGGCCGAAGAATACGAGTGGGTAGGCGGTCATCTCTACTGATTGTGAGTCGAACCTTCCCCTTTGAAACAGCACTCGAATGATGGGAACACGCAGTATTATCAATCCCACCGTAGCGGGGATAGTTATATATAAAATCAGCCGCAAGGCGTAGCTGAGCGTGCGCTTCATCGCCTCAATCCCCTCATCTATTACCTGCCGGGACATCAAGGGCAGGATGACCGTGGAGATGGATACTGCAAAGATGCCCAGCACAAACTCGGTTATCCGGTTGGCGTAGGTAAGTGACGAAACACTCCCTTCAGCCAGACTGGAGGCTATAATAGTTGAAATGAAGACATTGATCTGAATTATGCCGACGCCGAAGAAGCCGGGGACCATCAGAAGCCCCACCTTCCTGATAGCAGGATGGGAGAAGGAGACTCGCGGGCGAAACCTCATCCCTTTTTTCACCAGAAAGGGGATTTGGAAGGCTATTTGTAAAAATCCGCCTATAAGCACGCCGATGGCAAAAGCATAGGAGGGGTCTTTAAAGCGCGGGGAGAGAAAGTAAGCGGCAGCGATTATGGAGATGTTTAGCAGCACCGGGGTGAAGGCTGGAGCAGCAAAGATGTCAAAGGAGTTCAGAATAGCCATTGCCAGAGCCGCCAGTCCAATAAAAAGGAGATAAAAGAACATAATCTGGGTCAAGGAGGTGGTGAGGTCGATTTTCCCGGGAACTTCCTTGAATCCAAAGCCGATGACCTTGACTATCCAGCGAGAAAAGATTATTCCTATTACAGCAGCTACTGCCAGAATGAGGGTCAAAGTGTAAAATAATTTGTTGGCGAAGTCCCACATCTTCTCCTGGGAGCTCTTCTTACTGTATTCAGTGAACACCGGAACGAAAGCGGCGGTCATCGTCCCTTCGGCGACCAGGCTACGGAGAAGATTGGGAATTCTATAAGCCAGGTTGAAGGCGTCGGCTCCAGTGCCAGTCCCCAGATACATGGTGGTGACTATATCTCTGATGAGACCGAAGATGCGGCTGATGGCGGTCATCAGCCCCATGGCACCGGCAGACTTCAGCAAGTCACGGCCCTTCTCCATCAGTCTACTCTCTTTTTTATAAAGGAGATGTCGTCAAACCATATTGTCCCCTGAGTTCCCGGTCGTGTGTTCTGCTGATTTACGATGAAGAAGATACCCCTAACTCTGCTCGGCTCCATAATCCTGTTGGTTCCTTTAGTAAGGAGGTAGAGGTCCTCGAGCTTCATCTCCCGCAGCTCCCAATGGGGATAGGTTTTGAAAGTCCGACCCCACTCCTCAAGCTTCTCTTTGCCTCCGGATGGGTCGTGCTCCCGAAGTTGAAAAAGGATGCGGTAAACCTGGTCGGATTTAACCCAGAATCTGACCCTATCATATTCGGTTAGGTCCCGTTCACTACGTTCGCCGATGGCACACCAGACCATATTGTTGGAATGCTCTGGGGAAGCCAGTTTGAACTTGAACCGCAGTGATGCCGAGGAATTCTGAGCTCCACCAGTGCGGTCGATTAATCCCTTCTTGTCAACATAGGAGGAGGGATTGCTTTCCACTGTCCATTTGCCTTCCTGCTTACTTTCGAAATCGTCGACCATTAGAGCCTGTTCAGGAAGATGCTCAATTTCTGATAGAGAGATAATGTCGGTTTCTGAAGCAGAGGTTATCAACTGTCTTCCAATATAGATGGGATTGGATATTATCCAGGGGAATCTTTTCCTAGTAGGGAGGAACTCCTGGGGCAGATAGACCTCAACTCTATAAACTCCCTGCCGGGAGACAGGGTAGCGGAAGCTTGTCCTTCTGTCTCTGGCTATCAGCGTGCCATTCCTGAATAGTAAAACCTCTGTCCCGGAGGGACCATTTTGCTGGATGAACAGAGTGACATGAGAGGTTAAAGGGAGGGAATCACCCATGAGAGCCTTCTGCTCACCATTAGAGGCAGAGAAAAAGAACCCCCTGGGGTCCCCCAGTCCATCAAATGAGATGTAGCAGTGTCCTTGCCGAAGGGAGTCGTAAATTATCCCTTTATCGCGCCCCAGGGAACCGCTGAGCTTTAAAGATGTTAGAATGTGATTCCTCATTACTTTAAATATAGCCTCATAGGATGGGATGTTTATCCCCCTGCCTCTGCCGAACAGGGGGATTACTCCGTGGGCGTCTGAGCCCGCAATGCCGACCACCGCTCTCTTTTGAGATAGCTCATCCCATTTCCGGATATTTTGATAAGGATAATGGACCGCTGAAAGAAGGGAATAGAAGGGATTAACCGGGTAGGTCAGCAATTCCACACCCAGGCGATACCATCCTCCCATTCTCCACAGGGTGTCGCCATTGAATATCTCTATACCATCGTGGTGTCTGATGGTCCAATCCATCCAACGGTTTCTGGGGTGATAGGGATGGGCTATAAAGGCAAGCCCATTCAACTCCTTTATATCCTCAATGGCTTCCTGCGGCTCGGGACCAAACCTCCATACGGCATCGGGAATGCCCAGTCCCAGAAGGTGCCCTGCCTGGGTGGATGGTTCCTCGCCCACCAGAAGGAGGCTTCTCTTATACCACCCTTCTTTACCATCCGCCAGAGCCAGACGCTCATCGTGGTCGGTGAGGATGACAAAGTCAGCCTCGGCTCGATTGGCTGCTTCCATAATCTCCTCCACTGTGCCGGAGCCATCGGAATAAACCGAGTGGCAATGGATTATACCGCTGTAATCGTAGTATCCATCAAGAAGGGGTATGGGCTCTTTTCTGGCAGACCATCCCTGGTATCGATAAGCGATTAAGGACTGATAAAGGATAAAGGCTGACAGAATCAGAAGTAATCCCAGTAGAGCCCACCGCCGGCACATTCTGAGGATAGAAGCTCTTCTCATTGGCTTTAAATGAAAAATTCTTGACAACAGGAGAAGTTCACCTTATAATGTGTTGCCATAAAAACAGAAACGGAGAAGACTACATGCCGAAACATAAAACGGTACTCAAAAGACAAAGACAGAACCTAAGAAGACGAATGATAAATAAGACTAATCGTACCAGACTTCGCAGTCAACTTAAAAACCTGCGAGCCCTTATTGCCAGCGGAGCCGAGGAAGAGGCTCGTCAGGCTCTTACCGCTACTATCGCTGTAATTGACAAATCGGTAACCAAAGGTGTAATTCATAAAAATGCTGCCGCTCGCCTTAAATCGATACTAACCAGACAGGTAAATGCTCTGGCCTCAAAAGTGCCTGCTTCAGCCGATTCCTCTTAGCTTTTCTCCTTTTTTACAGAGCAGTTCGTAATGGTTCCCTCCATTAAAAATGAAGGTTCACCTTCTCAAGGTGTTTATCTTTACTCCCTTTCCCTGGCACAGTTCCATCAGGAGGTTTTCCAGCAGGAACTGAGGCTTCAGGGAAGTTGTTTTGCAGGCGATATCGATGGAGGAGAGATATTGAAACATGGAGGCTAATTCTTCCGGGGTGAACATATCAGCTTGCCTCTCTAATCGCTCATAAGCGGTGGACTTGAATCCCCTTTCCGCTTCCCTTTGGGAGGAGAGCTTCCCTTTTCCTACATCTTCTTTCAAACTGGTTATTTTTGTCAGGTGGCGACTCAGACTCTGGAGGATATATAATGGCTTATAGCCATCTTCTATCATCCTATGAAGAATCTTCAGGCTTTGGGCTAAGTTCTTTGTGCCAATGGCATCGGTGAGCTCAAAAATGCGATGAGAGTGAATTCTTCCAGCAAAATTCTCGAGACCTTCCACCCCAATCTCTCTTTGCTCTCCCAACCCTATGAAAGATTTTTGGAGCTCATTGGCAATAGCGGTTAAGTCTGTTCCCAGAATGTCTATAAGGTACGAGATTGCCTCGCCGGTGATAGAGTATTCATGGTTCCTGACATATTCGGTTATCCAGGCTTCAACCCTTTTCTCGGACAGCCGCCTGAAGCTCACTTCGGTGCAATAGTTCTGGAGCAGTTTGAACTCTTTCCTTTTATATTCCGAAGCTTCTGGCGTCTTTCCTCTTTCCGCAGGTGTATACCAGAAGGCTTGAGCCTCATTGTAAACGAAGGTTAGCACAGTAAAAGGGGATGGATTTTTCAGATACTCTTCCAGTAGGTTTAGTTTTCGGTCTGTCATCTCCTCTGCATGTTTTACCACCACCAGTCGCTTTTCGTCAAACATAGGGAAGCTCTGAGCGGCGGCGATTATTTGTCCGTAGTCTGTTTCAAACCCGTGCAGGAGGTTGTAGCTGAAAGCTTCCATCTCCATCTCCGAGGCGATGAGCCTCGCCTTTAGCTTGCTCAGGCTCTCCTCTTTGAGGAACAGCTCCTCTCCGCTGAACAG
The DNA here is from genome assembly GCA_029880275.1 of Candidatus Aminicenantota bacterium. Lineage (GTDB taxonomy): Bacteria > Acidobacteriota > B3-B38 > Guanabaribacteriales > B3-B38 > Guanabaribacterium. The sequence continues at coordinate 13,555 of JAOUOQ010000028.1, forward strand.
GTAGAGATTTCTTAGCTCCCCTTTTTCTATTTCACTGTTGAGCTTATAGGTGGTGATTACCATAGAATCTCTTTCTCTGGTAAGGTATGCTTCTGCTGGTCAGAAGCCCTCCAATATGGTGCTCACTATATTTATAGCGAAGGATTTTACAGAGAGATTTATCGCTTCAATCTCCTGGTCATAGTAGTCTTGAATGTTTTCGCTGATCTGGAAATCCTCCCGAAAGACATAGTTAGGGTTCTCCCAGATAATCTGATCCCGCACCAGGTCTTTGAAATATACTTTTGCCCGAATAATGACTGAATAAGAGGTAGCCCTCCCTTCTTCATCCGCAGAGCGCGGGATCAGCGAGTAAGAGAGAA
>JAOUOQ010000175.1 GCA_029880275.1 Candidatus Aminicenantota bacterium
GGTTACCGTCCCCAGCGCTATCACCGAAACGCCGCAGGTCATTAAAAAATCCCTTCTGTTTATTAACAAAAACATCACCTCCCTTCTATAATAATATTTCAACGCTTTTAAGTTTCATCCCGGTTATCAGCGGTGGAAATGATAAGATTCAAAGGTAAATAAAGGCTTCCCCGAACCAGTTGTCCTCCTTCAGGAGGAGAGCTTCTCTAAAAGCTGCTTGATATATGGCTGGTCAGGTTTGAGTTTAAGCGATTCGGCGAAAACCTCTTTTGCCTTCTCGAGATTGCCCGAATCGTAGTAGGCAGCACCCAGGGAGTTGAGCAGCTCAGGGGTGGGAGGCTTCAGCATCCGGGCTCGCTCGTAATATCGGATAGCATCGCGGTACTCCTTCATCCCAGAGCTGCTTATGCCCATCCTGAGCAGGGCATCGTAGTTATCAGGGTCGCTTATCACCACCGGTTCTAATATGCGAACTACTTCCTGGAAGTCGCTTTTGTTGAGGAGGATGTCCGCCAGTTGAAGACGACCGACTATGTAATCCGGATTTTGCGCCACCGCCTTCCGCAGCTCAGCCACCGCTTCATCCAGCTTCCCTGTTGCCGCGTATAGCATTCCTTTCATAGAGTGATAGATATAGGTATCCACGGTGGGATAATCCCGGGTATAAAACCAGGGTGCCTGGACGGTGGGTTTGGGGGCAACGGTGAAAGCCGCCGGCTCAGAGACTATCATCTCCTGTTCACCTTTGAGCACCGTAGCGGTAATCTCATAATTGCCGGGAGGAAAATCTATAAGAGGGACCTTCTTCAGCAGGGCGACGGTCTCCGCCCCCGCGGTGGCATAATCCCTCAGAGAATCGGTGAGCACCTTAACTTTCTGTTCACCGCTGGTTATATCGAATCTCACGCTAAGCTCAGCCTGGTCAGCAGCGGCATAAGTGGGGGGATACTGAATCTGAAGATAGACCCCCAATATATTGGTTTTCGCATAAGTCAGATTGAGATTGGGAAAGAGCCTCAACTCAGAAAACTGGAAAGCTATCTCCCTGTCGGGGCGGACATCAGAAAGCTGCTGGACATTATAAGTGAGCAGCAAGGGGCTGATGCGGAGATAATCTATGTGAGCCTCCGGGATGAACACTTCCTTCTGAACCGCTCCATACTCCAGCGAGACCTTGTTTCGGACCATGAGGTTGATAGTATATCTGCCCGGGAGAAGAAGCGCCCGTCCGGCATAGAGGAAAGGAGCCCCCCCAATCCGCTTGATTTTCTCCTCCTCAAACTCCACATTTACGAAGTCTTGCAGGTCCGCCATCTTCCGACCCTGCTGGTCGGTTATGGAGCCGACCACCTCCAGCGTGGCGTAGTATTTATCCTCATATTTTCCAATCTTGAAGTACTCGGGCTCTATCTGGAGGGCATAGTTGAGGAAGAAATCCCCGGCTGAATTCCGGAAGGGGACAAATAGTGAGCCAATGTCCAGAATCTTGTAGGAATATTCCACTTCCACCTCCGCGATGCCGGCTATCATGCGGTCTAAATAGGCAGTGTCGACCAATCGCTGTGGCAAGGCGTCGATCTTGGCCAGCAGCATATCTGAAGTGAGCGAAGACCTGAACATATCCAGTTGAGTAGGGTCTCCCGGTATCAGGCTCATCGCCGCCATGGCCAGTTCAATATTTATCCCCTCCAGCTTCTCCAACATCCTTTCGCGGTCGCCCATGGTGGTTATTTCACCGGTAACCAGGCTCTCCGGGCCATCCCCTATAGGGCTGTAGAGCTTATATTCCCCTATCCCCCCCCTCTTGAAGAACAGGATATAAAAGAAGGGGTTGAGCCCGGTGGTGCTGGGGTCCTGGGAGTAAAACCACAGCTCCATAGGATAAGCCGTGGTACTGCTGGCGAAGGTGGATTTGTTCTGAGGCTCGCCGAGAAGGATGTATATCCTCCCCCGGTCGGTCTGCCATCCCCGGCGATAGGTCTCTCTCCCCAGAAACTTATTGGCGTATTCCAGTCTTCGGTAGTGCTCCTCCTTGTATTCGTTGCGGGGGGAGCCGGGACTGGGGTCTCTCACCCTCCAGAAGGTCTCAATGTATTTATCTCTCTGCTCATCGGTGGTGAGCCGGAGGAAGAACTCCCGCTCCTGCTCGGTGATGATATAGACCACCTCTTCGTTGAGCCATTTATCATACTTGGGCGGGAGTTTTTTCTCCTGGGCAACCGCTGATAGGGACACCAAAACTGCCAGCAGTAAAGGGACGAATTTCTTTCCTGTTCTCATCATGTCGCTTTGCTTCCGATTCTGTTTTTTTAAATTCCCTTGATCAAGCAGAGCTGCCCTTTATCCGAGAAATCAGCTCCTTAATGAGGGGGGCGTCGGGAGAGTCGGGCTCAAGCTCCAGGAACTTCTCAAAGTGGAGCAACGCCTGCTCGTTATCCCCCTGGTTGAGGTAGGCATAGCCCAGCTTAAGGTGCCCTTTGCCCCAGTCGGGATTGATCTCCAGGGATTTTTGATAATACTCTATCGCCTTTTCTACATCTCCGCTGTCGAAGTATATCTCGGCAATGTTGTAATAGGTAGTGTGGTCATTGGGGCTGATTTCTATTACCTTTTGAAAGTAACCTACCGCCTGGTCGAAGTCTCCCTTTCGCACATAAGCCTCCCCTAATTTGGAAAGGACGGGACTGGCGTCGGGATCCTGCTCCAAAAACTGCTGGTATTCGGCAATAGCCTTATCATATTCTCCCAGCTCCAGATAGCAGCTTCCAATATTGAGATGGAGCTGATAGATGGATGTATTTTCAGCTAAGACCTGCTGGTAGCCCTGTAAGGCTTCATCATATTTGCCCGCATTGAAATTCTGCTCTGCCTGGAGGATTAGCTGCCGCATCTCCTCCCTTCCGCCTAAGACCTCCGCGGCGGTAGCCTTTTTTAACACGAAGTCAAGGGGTGGGTTTGCACGCACGGTGGATACATTGAGGTTGAGGATACCGGGGATATAGCCCTCCTTGCTGGCGATGAAGCGCCACGGACCCGAACCTATTCCCATTACGGCCCATCTCCCTCCCTTGTCGCTTTCCGCATCAAACTTGAGGTCATAGCGGTCGGTGTCGGCTACGATTTTAGCACCCACAATGGGGTTGCCTTCCTCGTCCTTCACCGACCCCCGCACCCTTCCTTTTCCCCTGCCTGCCTGCGCCCAGAGGAAAGCGGGAAGGAGCGAAAGTAGGATAACTAAGACTACTAAGGGATGAACACTTCTTATTTTTATTACCATACTCAGCTCATCTCCTTTTTTATATGACTTTGAATCTTACCGAGGCGACTATCTCCTGTCCAGAGACCAGGTCGCTGATTGTAATCTCCATGATATAATCATCGGGGGGGAACTTGGATAAGGGGAAGGGCTGGGCGATTGCCGGCACGTCATATTTCTGCGGGGGATATTTCCCTATAAACTCTTCGCCTTTGGTCAGACCATACTCTACCTGGATGTCGGGCTTCTGCGTATCGAGATTGAGGCTCGCCCCGCCTATATAGAAGAAGAGGACTGGCTCGTCGCTGAGCTGGAAGACATTATCCGGGGTGAGTTCCATCTCCAGCATTCCCATCACGATGTTCCTGGTTATTTTCTCCAGAGCCGGATGGACGGCATCCAGGCTGTTCATATTTCTGGCGAATAGCACCGAGCTGATAAATAGCTTGTCCCCTCGATGAAAATCAGGAACCTCTAACTCCCTGGCTAAGGTGGTCAGTCGGCTCCCGCCTTTGTCCAAAATCCCTAAATAGAGGTCATAGCTTCCCGGCAACAAGGGGAATCCCAGGGAGCACATATCGGGCTTATCCCCCAACTGGGTGTACTCCTCGTCGGTATAATCTATCTCCCAGGGGAGGGAGAAGCGCTGCACTTCCTTGGGCTCCTGACCCTCCTCCTTCTGGAGCACTTTGCCGAATACGCTCAGCTCTGCCCGGTGATGCTCCTCCACTTCGGTGAAGCTGAGGTCTTTGTTGTCGATAAGTAATGTCAGCGGGAGATAGCAGGAGGGGGGCTGAGCCGGGAAGTAGTTGACCGACAGCTCCAGGCCGATCTCGCTTTTGGCTGTTCCGGTGGTGATCAGCTCTTGCAGAGCTTGCTCTGCGACCGACATCTCGGCAGGAGCCT
>JAOUOQ010000176.1 GCA_029880275.1 Candidatus Aminicenantota bacterium
GGCGATCCCCTGAGACCTGATCTGGTCTCTCAGCCTCTCGGAGAGATAATTTCTGATGGAGATAGAGAGAAAAACCATGGGAACAATAGAGATTACTATAAATATTATCAATAATTTTCGATGAAAGCTGGCTAAGATACCTCTAAGGGAGAAAATCCCCAGCACCTCTCGGTAATACCTGACTATCCAGAAGGGTGCGACAACTAAGCCCATTAAAACAAAAAGCACAGCGCTCAAGCCGAAAGCACCCGCCAGGGCAAAGAGAAAATCCCGGCTCCCTGTCTCTAAAAAACCGAGCGCCAGACAGTAATTGCCATAAGGAAAATAGACCACCGAGTAGCGCTCCCCACCCTCCTTCGCCCTTATCCAGCGTGGCTCCCCGCTTATAAGAACCTCGCCGATAACCTCTTCAGACGGGGGAAGTAATTTACCCTCAGAGGTGAAAGTTGCCCGACCATTGGAGTCGTATACCATTAGGAACAAGTCGGTATTGAACATCGTCTCCTCAGAAGCCTCCGCCCGGGACGAGCGGAAAAGTTCGTAGTAAGGGTCATTGGAATGAATGAAGGGAAGATTATTGTAATCAATCGATAAGGAGACCAATACCGCGCCCAGGGATTGGTTGCGGTCGAGGATGGTCTTAGTGCCTTGCAGTAATGTGGTCTGCTGACTGCCAATCTGAGCTCGCCTCTCTATAATGACCGCTTCCTTATAATTTTGAAAATCAGGCAGGGATGGGGGAGAAATGGGGGTTAAATTGAAGGAGAACTGGTCTCTCAGCCTTCCGCTGCTATCATAAATAGCCAGCGAGGAGTTATATCCCGAAGAGGCTAAACCCATCCTCTGCCACATGGAATATGCTAATCCGCTCAGGCTTCTGCCGGAATCGTAGCGCAAATTATCAATCAGAGGCTGATAGCTCTCTACTCTGGAGAAAGAATGCTTTAAGATAACTTTCTCCCGCTCCTCCTGATATATAAGCCGAGGAAGGGTGCTCCGCTCAATAAAATCTCTTCTTATCTCCTCTAAATAATTGAAATAGGATGAATAGAGGAAAAGGGTAACCATACAGAACAGTAAAAAGAGAGCGAGGGCTTTCAAAAAGAACCCTCGCTGCCAGAACCAATATCTCCATCGCTCAAAAAATATAATAAGAACTCCCACTCCAAGAAGAACCATAAAAGAAGGCAGCAGGGGGAGCTCCATTCTCATGGCTATTAACAGCAGCCAGAGGAAGGTCAGTCCAAACCCCAGAAGCAGATACCCGGTGGCGGCCCGGCGAATCTTATTTCCCTGAATATAGCCCAACCTCAACAACAGGCTCAGAAAGAGAGAGACGAGCAGGGCGCAGTGCGCAAATCCAAAAAGCTGAAGTCCCCCTTGCACTAACAAACGAGGTAGATCCACAGGATAGAGGGAGAACCGAAGCAGATTCAGACTGCTGTTGAACTGGCTGATATAAGTCAACCGACTAATGGCAACCAACAGACCCGCCGCCATAACGGAGACTACTATGGTATGAAGGAGCATAGACAACAAGGAAATTTTCCGGGAGGACAAGTCATCACCTTTTTCCATATTGCTTCTCAGACAGGAATATAACCTCAGCATTAAGTACAAAACCAGGAGAGAATTTACCGCAAGAAAAAGAGCGGTCAACCCGTAATCGGCAGGGGAGCGGAGAAACCCGAAAAATGAGGTAGAGGCAAAATGGGTAGGGTGAAAAGAGCTTAATTCTATCGCCTCTAAAGGGAAATTCAGCCTGCTAATAAGCCATCTGGTTGACCATAAAAGAAAGGAGAACACCAATAGCCAAACCCCACCCCTTTTCAGATATCTGGGCAAATCCCCCTCTGAAAGATGGCTCACTTCCTTGAAAAACGCTCTGCCCGACAGATAAAGAAGAATCAAGCAGAGAAAGATTATCCCCAACGAAGAGATGGTCTTCAACCCCCCCTTACTTTCCTCAAGCTGACCCAGAACATCCACCCCTCTTACGGTGACTACGGCGAGAATTCTCTCCTCCGGGGAATAAAGCGGATAGCGGAGATTTTCAATACGAAACTCCGGGCGACTCCAGTAAAATCTTCCATATCGTTGGAAAAGGAGCTCTAATTCCTGGGCGCTCTCCCGATAATCGATGAAATTGATGTCCACCTTCCCCTCAGCCCCTAACCCCTCAGGTAGCAGCAGCTCCCTCTCCCGTAGAAAGCGATTTTTTATTCCGTAGTGGGCAGAAATGAGGTACTGCAAATGCAGGTATCCCGCTATCTCCTCGCCTTCCTCACCGTGAATGGGGAAGAGCGCGTTAAGGCGGGCTGAGATCATATCTTTGTCAATGAAGAATGCCGCCCTTCCGTCCCGCAAAATAGTGGAGGGGCTGCTGGGCAGAAAAGAGGTTTTGCCTTGCCAGGCAACCGAACCCTCCGTATCATAGATGATCAGGGAAAGGTAAGGGTCGCTCACCTCGTTCCTTGTTTCCACTTGCTCAAGAAAATCAAAGACTCCTTCCTCACTCAGCTCCTTATCCCCGACCAGGAGGCTCCTCCTCAGAGCCCTGTCCTGACTCAATCTCTCCCCTCTCCCTTCAAGCTCATCAAGAAGTCGGGAAAATCGAGAGTCAATCTGGAGAGCCAGCCGCCTCATTCTCTCCCTGCCAGCCACATCCCAGTTCTTCGCTAACCATCCCCTCCGATAGAAACCCCAGATATTCAGCAGAGAGATTATCAAAAGGATAATGCCGAATATCTTGAAATAGAGCCCTTTTTTCCCTAAATAGGCAGAGTAAAAATAAGATAAGAAAATTAAGAATAGTATAGGAATGGGGAACAATAGCAGCAGGAAGGATGGTATACCGCTATAATTAGCAAGAAGAATAGCCACCTGACAGCAGAAAATACCCACTACCAAGGCTATTAATGTTAGCAGCTTGTAACTTATTCTTCTCATAGAGTTTAGCTCTTAAAAGAATTCCCTTCTTTAGTAGCAAGCTATAAGCTGAGCGAATTCCATTAGATAGACAACTTCAAAATAGTCAGCCACCACTTTCCCCTCTTCTTCTCAAGGGAAAAAAATAGGGTCCCCCGGCTGGTTCTTAAGCTCCCCTTCTCCTGCAGAACCCAGCTGGCAAAGAGGTAGACAGGGCTCCCCCCCACGCTCACAGACCTTTCCTCCGAGAAATCAAAGTTGAGGGTCGTGTAGTTGCGGAAGAGGTCCTTGAAAACAAAATAGAGCTGCTCCCGGCTGAAAAACCCCTCTCGCGGAACTATCCCGGGAAGGGAGAAGCTCACCCTATCCCCCGCAGAGACAAAATTCCTCAGCAACTCAACCTCATAATTTCTAAACAAACCCTCGATTGAGCGGAGACAACCCTCCAGCGAAGGGTCTTCTTCAGCATTTGCATCGTTGTGTAAGGACAGAAAAGCTAAGAATAAAGCTACCAGAATTACCCCTCTTGCGAACTTTATCTTTATGCTTCCACCGCCAGCTCTCACCTTGCCGCGCTCCCTATCTTATCGCTATCGGGAAGGAGGGATAGCGCACGAAAACCGCCAGCCAAAGCACAGACCACTTACTCCTCAGGCTTGAGAAAAGGAATTTTGACCCTTTTCTCCCTGGCGGTTTTTATCGCTTCCGGGTATCCGGCATCGGCATGCCTCATAATCCCACTTCCGGGGTCAGTGGTGAGCACCCGCACCAGTCTCCGCTCAGCCTCTTTTGTCCCATCAGCCACCACCACCATCCCGGCGTGGATGGAGTTCCCGATGCCTACGCCCCCGCCATGGTGCACCGATATCCAGGTAGCTCCAGCCACAGTATTTATCAGAGCGTTCAGGATGGGCCAATCGGCTACCGCATCGCTTCCATCCCTCATCCCTTCGGTCTCCCGGTTGGGAGAAGCTACCGAGCCGCTGTCCAGATGGTCCCTCCCTATCACAATGGGAGCCGATATTTTCCCCTCGGCTACCAGATCGTTAATCATCTTGCCAAACAGCGCTCTCTCTCCATATCCCAGCCAGCAGACCCTGGCTGGCAGACCCTGAAAGGCAACCTTATCATGAGCCATCTTTATCCAGCGGCACAGGATGGTGTTCTCGGGAAAGGTCTCCAGAATAAGCTCATCGGTAACA
>JAOUOQ010000177.1 GCA_029880275.1 Candidatus Aminicenantota bacterium
ATCAGAATGGGCACTATGGCAACAATAAACCTGATAAGAGCTTTGGTACCTGAAGCGACCGGGTTGAGAAGCTCCGGGAAAAAACCGCCTAATAATATGCCTGATACAAGCGCCACAAAAGTCCACACATAGCCAGGAACTCTATCTAACATACCACTTTCTTTCTTTCTCCAGCTCCACTTGCGGTTTCATACTCATGCGATATTACAGCTTTAAAGATATATTTTCAACTCAATAAATTAAATAAAATATTTAAAAATACAATGGTATATACGAAGATTTTTGACAAGGAATAAAAATCCTTTCGCTATGTCCCCATATTTAAGTCAAATACTGCTGTTACCGTGTATGGGAATTGGATGCTAAGAATTTAGAAGTGCGGAGCATCTGGATGCTGACCGCTAAAACCCAGAGAACAGCCACCGGTCCCAGATCGGGTGTGGGGGGTACAGGAGCGCTCCAAAGGTTGAAGAAGAGCAACAGGGCGCCAATAACTATTCCCGCCGAACCCAGTACCTTGCCGAAATACCGATGCCGCAGCATTGCATATCCTAAAAGTATCAGAGAAAGAGCTATAAAAATATCCCACACCAGATCAAGCCCCAGGTCTACGAAACGCAGACCGCGAAAAAGGGTCAAGAGCCTCTGTTGCTCCCCGCTGTTAGCAGCCTGATTGAACATCCCACCCATATACACGGTAACCGTCCCCTGCACTACAATCATTTCCGCCAGAGCCAGAAAACCCAGGATACCGAAAAGAGTTCCCAAAGTGGCGGCAATAGTCGAACCCTCAGAACTAAGCGCCTTGTAAAGCCCCAGCATCAGCACAATCCCCAGCACCCCTACCGCCGCTATACTGAAATAAACAGCCATAAACATAGGTCCCTTGCCCGGCTCACCTGCCGCAGTAAGAAACTCTTGGGTTGTCTGCGGCACTAGCCCCGATATGGTAATCAATATGGGGGTCATAAACAGAATTACAGCTATTATTCCACACACTCCCCCCAGCTTTGCTAATCTTCTCTCCTCCTCCATGAATATTCCTCCTTTTACCCTAAAAAGGGCGCCCTTCCTCTGCGGAGTTTCAGACAGATCTGAGGCTGAGCTCCCTCTGTTTCCCTCACAGCCTGGGTTTTTCCCCCTGAGCCACCTTAAGCTCCAGCCACCATTGATAGCGACTGCGTGCCCCTATCCGGGCATACTCTCCCCATTTGTATGCCACCTCCAGGCTGTCGGGTGCGCCGGTGGAGGGCTCTATCCCTGCGGTAAAGTGCTTTGGCTCCCGGTCTTCAGGATACCCCCCCTGACAGAGCCAGAGTCCGATAAATGGTACCAAATCGGCAGGGAAGTTGAGAACAAGGGACTCCCCTGTCCTTTTGTTCCACATCCCTCCAGCCCCCACCGACAACCGTGGGGTGAAGAGCTTATCGGCATAGTCAGCCGCAGGGGAAAACTCAGTGTGCAGGGAAACCTGCTTTCCCTTTCTATCTCTGGCGATGGGCCAGTTAACTCTATCTCCCAGCTTCCCCAGCCTCTCCCCCTTAGACCAGTTCACTCTCAGATAATCAACCTCTGAGGGAAGGAGAATCTCCCAGTTGTCAGTAATGCGCAGGAGCAGATGAGCTGCCCAGAGGAATATAAGGGGTTCCCCGCACAGATTCTCCACCTCATAGCTCACCTTCACCCTTCCCTTAGGCACCAGGCGAATCCTTTTGCGGAAGAGCAAGGGGAGGGTCATGCATTTTGCCGCCAGATAGACTTCGTTGGGAGATAGCTGGCAATGCCAGGGGATTGACCACAGAGCCCCATGGTCGGGCAAGGGGGTCCCTTTCCATATCCCCTCGGGGTAAAGGCACGGGGCGATGGTGGGAAAGCACTCATCCCACCCGCCGGTGTCATAGCGAACAAAGGGTTCCCCCCAACGAGGTATCCGATAGTCAGCCTTAGGTACCTTGAACAGAAGCTCCTTTCCCGTAGGCTTGTATATGAGGGAAATGACTTTCCCCCCTAACTGTGGCAAGAGCACCAGCCTCAGGATATAATCCTCCAGCAGAATTCCATCCAGCGTGCCAACCTTTATGTTCTTTATCTCGGTCATTCCTCACCTGACTAATATATCGGGAATTAAAAACACCTTCCCCTCATATTCCACCTTTATAGTGGGCCAGTGAGGGAGTTGGGTGAGCACCTCTATATGGTCGTCATAAACGATGATGGTATCCTCCACCTTTGCCCCGGTGATGGTGGGGTTCCAGGCAAATGCCTGGCGCGAGTGAACCACCTCTGGCGAGCCGGGATAAGCCAGCCAGTCCCGCTCCTGGTATCCGATTGCTCCTCCTTGATGATGCCTTTCCCATTCGCCCGGATAGCCCGCATCGGCATAGGCTTCCTGAGCGGCTTTCAGTATATCCGCTGCCGAGCGTCCCGGGCGGGAATGAGCCAGATAGCGGGCAGCCACCTGCGCCGTCGCCTTCATCCGCCGACCCAACTCCAGGGGGACAGGTCCGAAATGCACCAGGCGGGTAGTGGCGATAACCAGCCCCCATCGGCGGGCGCAGATATTTATCATAGCATATTTTTGTAATCTTACATCCGTGGGGATGGCATGCCGGTAGTTGTACATTCGGTCATCAACCCCGATTAATATAACCGTGGGTCTTATCCCCCGGCGGAGGAGCTCATCGGAGATGAGAGCTTCTATCTCCTTCTCGCTTATTCCCGGCTGAATGGTGCGGCATACCTTATCCACCGCCTGAGCGCACTCCCGCCCCAGCCAGCGGTACTTCTTTATCTCGCTGTCGGTTAATGGGTAACGGAGTTGCCCCAGCTCCCCCTTCACCACTACTGCATCGGCGTAAGGGATGTCCGAGGCAACCCTTCCCCCTCCGGTGAGACCCTTAATAATCTCCCATTTCTTATCGGGAACCAGCTTATCCTCATACCACTTGAATCCCTTCAACCGAAAGTCCAGTCCCTGAAGTTCCTCCTCCATCATACGACCTGCTTCGCTGCTGTTGCTTATCAGGTAGCGCTCTCCATTGGGAAGTATCAGAATTGAACAAGTCCCCTCCTCGCTGGCGATGACCACATGGTTATCTCCCCCGCCAGTGATCCAGGCGAAGTTGGCGGTGGTGGAAAGCAGCAGCCCGCCTAATTCCCTTTCCTTGAGGAAGGTAACCACTCTTTGCACCTTCTCCGCTATTTCCTGAGTCCTCTCCTCCTGAGTAATGGAGATAGCCTCCTGAGAGATATTCGGGGAGGCTGCGATGGTGACAGATAGAGGAACGCACAAACAGCCTAATAGCAGAATTATAGCGCATGTTCTCATCGATAACCTCCTCAGCACTTGTTGATATAAATCATTTTTCCTGAAGGTCAATTAACATCCGCGAGATAATACAATCCCAGATGTAACTGGGTGGTGATTCCAGGGTGGTGTAAATGGGGTCGGTGACTCCTGCTTTCAAGCGGTCCCCCGCTGTCTGAGACTGGATGGCAGTGCTGGAAAGAAGAACCATGAGTGAGGTGAATAGAACCAGAATGCCAAATGCTCGACTAAACCTCATCATTTTTCTTCTTTCTTTACTTATCCTGTAAGATAAATCGGTATTCGCTCTTTCCCGCAGGTATTTCCAGCGATATCAATCCCCCGGTTATCCTGCTGGTGGTGAAATAGGCTCCGTCCTTCTCTATTTTTACCTCTTTCCCTTCGGGTGCAAAGGGGAGCTGAATGCTGGTGGCGGTGCGGGCGTTGATGTGGCACTTTACCATGCCCTCTTGGGAGGCGAAGTTCCGCACCACCACATCCCTATCGGCACGGAACAGCAGCTTCCCTTCCCGGAAGACCTCGGTCAACTGCGGTCCGATGGTCACATCATAGAGGTGGTTGTCCAGCGGTACATTGTAAATCTTGCTGCTTTGAGATATCCCTGAGCTGCCGAATCGCAGCCCGCCCCATGGCTCGTAGTCGATGAACTCCTCAATCCCGACCAGGCAGAAAAGCGGTCCCCAGCTCTGGTAGCGTCGTCCGCCACCCTCGCCGGTGCGCGAGTCGTAGTTCTCGCGGCACAGTTGATAATCAAGCCAGCTGCGGATAAAGATCTTCACACTCCGCTCGGCGTATTGC
>JAOUOQ010000178.1 GCA_029880275.1 Candidatus Aminicenantota bacterium
AGGCTCATAGATATACTCAATGGTATCTTTCTCCTCTCCGATGGCTGCCGAGAGGGTGTTCAGCCCAACAGGTCCGCCGTCGAACTTATCAATGATGGTCAGGAGAAGCTTGCGGTCGATCTCGTCGAATCCAAATTGGTCGACCTCTAACATCTCCAGCGATGCCAGGGCGACCTTGTTGGTTATTCTTCCGTCGGCTTTCACCTGTGCATAGTCCCTCACTCGCCGGAGCAGGCGGTTAGCTATGCGGGGAGTACCGCGGGAGCGACGGGCTATCTCCATCGACCCTTCGGGGGTGATGTCGATGTCGAGGATACGCGCAGAACGCGTTACGATGACCTTCAGCTCGTCTTCGGAGTAAAAGTCCAGGTGATGAACTATGCCGAAGCGTCCCCTCAGCGGAGGGGTCAACAGCCCCGCTCGGGTGGTAGCACCAATGAGGGTGAATTTGGGAAGGTCTAACTTTACTGTCCGGGCGCTCGGTCCCTGTCCGATGACCAGATCCAGCTTGTACTCCTCCATCGACGGATAGAGAATCTCCTCAATAGCGGGGCTTAACCGATGAATTTCGTCAAGGAATAGTACCTCATGTTCCCCCAGATTGGTCATCAGAGCTGCCAGGTCGCCCGCCTTTTCGATGACCGGTCCCGAGGTAGCTTTGATTCTGACCCCCAGTTCATTGGCGATGATGTGCGCCAGGGTGGTCTTGCCCAGCCCCGGGGGACCGAAAAGCAGGACATGGTCTAAGGGTTCGTTTCTCTTTTTAGTGGCCTCGATGAACAAGGAGAGGTTCTCTTTTACTTTCTTCTGACCGATGAACTCCACCATCCTTGTGGGGCGAAGGGAGACATCGTATCGCAGGTCGTCGTCTATCGGTTCGCCGGAGGTTATTCTTTTGCTCATTTTTGCAGGTTTTCAATCCTGGCTAATTGCTGTAAAAGTTCATGGCCATCATTTGGGGTATTATAGCACATTTTGCAGTTCTCTGCTTATGATTAGGGAATCTAATGCCGGGCTAAAATCTTCAGGGCTCCCCTGATGGCATCCTCAAAAGAAGATTCCTCTCCCAGTGACGAAAGGGACTCCTCAATGGCTCTTTCCGCTTGATGCTTTTTATAACCGAGATTCAATAAGGCGGAGAGGAGGTCTTTTTTCAGAGGGGTGAGGGGTGCTGTCGGAAGAGGCATTACACCCTTTTCCTCAAGAAGCGGGACCACCCCTTTGAGCTTATCTCTCAGCTCCAGAATCACTCTGGTGGCAGTTTTTGGTCCGATACCGGGGATGGAGCTTAATGGGGAGGGGTCCTCTTTTCTCACTGCTGATATGAGCTCCTCGACGGGGAGTCCGGACAGTATTATTATGGCTGATTTGGGACCCAAGCCGGAGATGGAGATGAGCTTTTCGAATATCAATTTTTCCTTGTCGGTTAAGAAGCCGTAGAGGGCAATAGTATTTTCCCTGACATAGGTATAAATTTTTAAGGTTACCGGCTCCTCATCCGATTTAAGACGGTAATAGGTGGACAGGGGTATGACCACCCTATAGCCCACCCCGTTTACCTCGATGATCAACTCATTGGGTTCCTTTTGCCGGAGCTTACCGGTGAGCTGAGCTATCATTGCTTCTTCCTTTCATATTTTGAGGGCGTTATTCTTCAAAATGGAGGGTCCTTTAAGCTTGTTTGGGTGTTACCATCATTTTTTCAGGCAATGGGCGTGGCAGATGGCTACTGCCAGAGCATCGGAAGCGTCGTAGGGCTGCGGGAGGGTAGATAGTTCCAACAGATGCTTGACCATGTGCTGCACCTGACGCTTATCAGCTCTCCCGTAGCCGACCACTGCCTTCTTCACCTCCAGAGGGGTATATTCCGCCACCGGCAGACCGGAGTTTATCGCCGCCACCATCAACACCCCCCTTACATGCCCTAAGTTCAGGGCATAGCGCACATTCCGCGAATAGAAGAGGTCTTCCAGAACTATCACCTCCGGTTGATGGAGCTGGATGAGCTGCTGCAATTTTTGGTAGAGTTCTTTCAATATAGTGGGGAAAGGGGAATTTGGGGGGGGCTGGATAACTCCGCAGGCTATGAAGAGAAGCCTATCGCCTTCTTTATCAATGAGCCCATAGCCGGTTGCCCGGGAGCCGGGGTCAACGCCTAAAATTCGCACTCAGAGTCTCACATATAAAAAATTTCAAATCCTGCCAGGGTTAGCTTTGCTCTCTTCTTGCAAAAGGATAGCTGCAGTAATTTATGGCTGTTCTCTTACCCTTCGATCTCCGCTTCATCGATGTCAAAATTCGCCCATACACTCTGGACATCGTCGTGGTCTTCTAATTCTTCCATCATTCTCAGCACCTGTTGTGCCTTCTTCCCGGTTACCTTGACTGTGCTCTTGGGCACCATGGCGATCTCTTGCGCAGCTATCTCAATATTATGCTTTTTCAACGAGTCATTAACGGTCTCATAGATTTCAGGAGAGGTGAAAATCTCGTAGTTGCTCCCATCCTCGCCCATATCCTCGGCTCCGGCCTCCAGGATTACCTCCATAAGCCGGTCTTCGTCAACCTTATCCTTTTCAACCACGATGTAACCTCTTTTGTCAAACATCCAGGAGACACAGCCACTTTCGCCCAGATTCCCTGCATTTTTAGCAAAAAGATGCCTTATCTCCGGGAGGGTGCGGTTCTTGTTGTCGGTCATTACCTGTATCATCATAGCCACACCTCCCGGACCGTATCCCTCGTAAGTTATCTCTTCGTAAGAGGTATCTGGCAGCTCGGCAGTTCCTTTCAGGATGGCTCGCTTGATGTTATCAGCCGGCATGTTAGCTGCCTTGGCGGCTAAGATGGCGTTCCGCAGACGGGGGTTCCCGTCGGGGTCACCTCCGCCCATTCGGGCAGCGATGGATATCTCTTTTATCAGCTTGCCGAAGATTTTCGACCGGCGAGCATCTTCTTTGCCTTTTTTTCTTTTAATAGTGCTCCATTTAGAATGTCCCGACATAGGTTCTCACCTTTAGAAAAATTTTACCATGAGAGCTTTAAGTTGTAAAGGTAAAATTCCTTTTCCACGGGGCTCCACCCCCTTTTATTTTAGCACTTTATCTCTTGACAAGCCCCTTTTTATAACATAATATACCACATACAAATTTTTAACGCTTATCTTTGGGAAGTTGAGGGAGATGCTGGAAAAGATAAAAAAGGACATGCAAAAGGCGTTAAAGGAGAGGGATAAGACCACCCTTTCTACTCTGAGATTGCTCCTGGCAGAGGTCCATAACGAAGAGCTGAGACTCCGGCGGGAATTAACCGAGGAGGAGATTTGGACCCTCATACAGCGAGGGATTAAAAGACGGAAAGAATCCATCGAGCAGTTTGATAAAGGGGGTCGACAAGACCTGGTGGATAAGGAAGAGGGTGAGGCTGCCGTTCTGAAAAAATACCTCCCTCCTCCTTTAAGCGAGAAGGAGCTGGCGAAGATAGTTGCTGATATAATCGCCGAGCTGGAAGTGAAGGAGAAGAAGGAGATGGGGAAGGTGATGCGCGAGGTCATGGAAAGATATAAGGGAAGAGTCGAGGGCTCTATGGCACAGCGGGTAGTTCTCAGCAAGCTAAAGTGAAGGTGGTCCCTGCAGCTGTTCGTGAGAGCTGCCTTTTAGTTTTTAGGCGTCAATATTATCCTTATTTATCCGCTCGGAAGTAAGAAGCTTAGGCTTTAAAGACAGGAGCTTCAATTACCGCCCTTTCTGATACCACCTATAAATAATTAGCAAACCAAAGTGATATGAGCAGTGGGTGCTGGCCGTTGTCTTCTCTACTTTACCTGAAGCGGATAGAGTAGGGGAGCAGGGTGAAGACCCTCTCCCGAAGGAGTTCTCTGGCTTTGGATGTGAGCCCGAGTGTTGAAGATAGAAGCTCTTCGGGAGGCCCAAGTCCCTCTGCTTTAACCATCTCCAGCCAACGACCCCATATCAACGGTCGCACCCTGGGATAGATGACCACTTCCACTTCCTCCTCTGCGGGTATGTTGGCCATCTCTTTTACCAGGGAGATGGCTTCGGTAATTCCCCCAAGCTCGTCCACCAGGCCATTCTCCATAGCCTGCTCTCCGGTCCATACTCTAC
>JAOUOQ010000179.1 GCA_029880275.1 Candidatus Aminicenantota bacterium
GATACATTCATAGGGGAATATCAAAATGAGCATTTTAGTAGACACAAATACCCGTCTGGTGGTGCAGGGGATAACTGGCAAGGAGGGAAGCTTTCATACCCAGAAGTGCATGGAGTACGGAACCAAGGTGGTAGCAGGGGTTACGCCGGGGAAGGGTGGAATGAAGGTTGAAAATGTCCCCGTTTTCAATACCATTGAGGAGGCGGTCCGCAAAGAGGGAGCAAATACTTCAATCATATTTGTTCCCCCGGCATTCTCTGCCGATGCGGTTATGGAAGCCGCCGATGCGGGCATAGAACTTGTGGTCTGTGTAACCGAAGGGATACCCACCCTTGATATGGTCAAGGTGATGGAATACCTTTCCCATAAGAAAACAAGAGTAATCGGTCCCAATACACCGGGAGTGATATCCCCGGGAAAGTGCAAGGTGGGGATTATGCCCGGATTCGTCCATCGCCAGGGGAGCATTGGGGTAGTATCCCGCAGTGGCACCCTGACCTACGAGGCGGTAGCCCAGCTTACCGAACGGGGGCTCGGGCAGTCCACCTGCCTCGGCATCGGTGGAGACCCGGTGCTGGGCACCAGCTTTATCGATTGCCTCAAGCTCTTCGAGGAAGACCCGGAGACCGAAGGAGTAGTGCTCATCGGTGAGATAGGGGGGACAGCCGAGGAGGAAACTTCCGTCTTCATCAAGGAGCACTTCAGCAAACCGGTGGTCGCCTTTATCGCCGGGCAGACAGCTCCCCCCGGAAAGAGGATGGGGCATGCGGGGGCGATTATCGCCGGTGGCAAGGGTACCGCAGCGGAGAAGATAGCCGCCCTTACCTCAGCCGGGATAGCTGTTGCTCCCAGCCCTGCCCATATCGGAGAGACCATGCAGAAGGCTCTGCAAAGCAGAAAAGGTTAGTCCGGCTCACAGAGTCTCACCAACTGAAGAGAATCGTTATTCGCCTGCCATTCCCTATGATAGGTGTCACTTGTAATCCTCGGTCATTCTCTTTTTTATGATTGTTAGATGTAGCCAGACCGATAACTGTGCCCATCACCGCGCCAAAGGTGACATCCGACAGCCAATGGGAGCCTCTTTCCAGTCGCGAAGCTCCCACAAAAGAGGCGGTCAGATAGAGGGGGATAGTAGCCTTCCAGTTCCAGTCATACATTCCCGAAATGACGGTTGCCGTGAGAAAAGCATTAGAGGTGTGTCCTGAGGGGAATGAGTTGCGGGCATCCCCGGCGGGTCTTTTTCGCCGAATGGTATATTTTAATCCCTGAGTGGCCAGGGCATTTATGATTAACCCTTTCATGAGGGCTTTGCTCGCCCGGAGAGCGCGCTCGTTGTTTCCCAGCTTTCCCCAGCAGTAAAACCCCAGATCGATGGCCACATGGGTATAGCCCTGTCCTAATACATCCCCATACCTTTCGCTCCCCTTCAAGGGCTGGTTCTGCTGAAAGTATCTCTGCACTGCCTCATCCTGGGTATGAGCCAGCATGGAAGCTCCCGCACCTACTCCCAACATTAACAGACGATTACCGGAAAAGCTGTCCCTGGTGCTCTCCCACAGCCCGTTGGCAAAGCTGTTTTTGTCGGTGGAAGTGCTATAAAATTGAGGTAAAGGCTTTGGGGAGAAGTATTTATCAAGGTCATCCCTGGAAAGGATTTGCCCCCAGCCTGGCTCAGGTGCAGCGATAGCTATAAGCGCCATGAAAAGCGGGAACAGCCACCCCCACGGGCAGAGCTTTTTGCGGAACGGCACTCTTCTCTCTTTTCTTTTTGTCGGCTTTGGGGAGGGCTCACATCGAGCCCCCCAGAGCGCAATGTCAATCCTTCACTGGGCGGAGGAGTAACTTCTGCTCTTTTTCAGTCAGATAGCCCCAGCTCACCAGGGGGTCGTGCTCGAAGACCAGCAGCCATCCTTGTTGGCACGCCTGAGGGAGGAACCGCTTTTTCTTCTTCAAGGTCTCCAGGGGATAGAGGTCGTATCCCATAATATAGGGATTCTTCAGATGGGATAGGGTGGGGATAAAATCCCCCAGATAGATAGCCACCTTCCCCTCCGATTCTATTTTCACCGATTGGTGAGACCTCGTATGTCCCCCGGTGACCATAGCGGTAATTCCGGAGAGGAGCTCCACCTCACCGTCAATGGTCTCCAGTTGTCGGGCTTCCATCAAGGGCTCGAAGTTCCAGGGTAGATAGCTGGCTTTGGTGCGCTCGTTGGGGTGGAGGGCATCTTCCAGCTCCCCCTTCTGCACAATATATCTTGCGCGGGGAAAGGTGGGGGAGAGCTTCCCTCCGGAGTTCTTTACGGTGTTACTGCCAGCGTGGTCGAAATGGAGGTGGGTGTTGATGACCACATCGATATCCCCTGGCCGCAGTCCCAAAGAGAGAAGAGAACCAATCAGGGTTGATTTTTTATGAATATCATAGATAGAGCGGAATCCAGCATCCTCCTTATCCCCGATGCCGGTATCAATAAGAATGTTCTCCTTGCCGGTTTTTACCAGCAGAGGACGGAGGCTCAGGAGGATGCGGTTTTTATCGTCGGGAGGGTTCTCTTTCTCCCAAAGGGGTCGGGGTATGATGCCGAACATCGCTCCCCCATCAAGGCGAAAGAAGCCATCGGACAGGGAGTATATCTCAAACTTCCCCAGTTTCATTTGGCTGCTGTCTTCTCCTATCAGACCCCCTTTCAATTATAGCTACCTGTGAGGAAGTGTCAAGAGAAATTCGGATAAAGGCGAACAGTGGGTTGGGGAGTAGTTTAATTATTATAGGCAAATATTTCCCTTTGTCCTCAATGATTTTTTTATTATAATAAGGCAAATTGGATGAGGGAGGTATCTTCTTCGTCCGCTGGAAAAATCAGATGGTAAAAGAGGAACAAGCGAAACGAAGCAGGAAGAAAGCAGGAGAGCGAAGAGCTCTCCGTTTTAGTAGAGACAGAGTTTCCACCAGACCTTCGGATTTGAGGGAATCTCCGAAGTACATCTTTTCCCTCGCCAAACCCCCTATGGGCTGGGGGGTGCTGATAGTGGGGGCGGTGGTCTTTGTTATTCTCATCTATCTGGTCAATGTCTTCCTCACCATCACCCTGGCAGTGGTGAGCGGCTTTTTATATTACCTGCTGAAAAAGGAGAACCGCTCCCGCCGTCTGACCCAGAGGGCGGTGGGATATCATCTGAGCGGACATGACGAGCAAGCCCTGCAAGTTTTACAGAAAGCGCTGGGGATTTATCCCCGGAACTATCGTGCCAGCTATTTGATGGGTTTCATCCTTTCGGCAAAGGAGAAATATGGGGAGGCCATTCCCTACTTTGACCGATACCTGGAGTATAACTATGAGTTTTTCACTGTGTATTTGCTCAGCAAATGTTATTATATGATAGGTGAGCTTGGCAAAGCTATGGAGCTGTTGAAGCAGATACCCCCTACTTCTTCCAGCTATCTGGAGGGGCTGCTTCTCCTTGCCGATTGCTACCGCCAGCAGAAAAACCTTGAGCGGGCAATAGAGGTGCTCAAGCGAGGTGTCGAATTTGCAGAGTCCTCGGGGCATAAGCTGCTTCCCAGGCTCCGCATCTCCCTGGCCGAGGCGCTGCACGCACGGGGGGATTATCGGATGGCACTGGAACAGTATGAGACCCTTTATCAGGGGAATAAGGATAATCTTGCTATAAAGGAGCGGATTGCTGAGCTAAAAAAGTCACTGTCTGAATGATATTTATACCTTATGTAGGTTGCAATTTTAGAATATGAAAAACCTTGAAGGGAGGGAGAGATGAAGGTTCCTTTGCTCGACCTGCAGGCTCAATATGCGGTCATCAAACAAGAGGTCAAACAAGCAGTAGAAGAAGTCTTAGAGGAGCAGCAATTTATTCTGGGAGAGAGGGTGGCGGAATTTGAAGGGCGGATGGCAGAATATGTGGGGACAAGCTATGGTGTGGGAGTGGCTTCGTGCACTGATGCGCTTCTCCTCTCCCTCATGGCTCTGGGCATAAACCCGGACGATGAGATAATTACCACCCCGTTTACCTTTTTCTCCACCGCCGGGATTATAGCCCGCCTGAAGGCGAAGCCGGTTTTTGTGGACATCGACTCCTGCAGCTTTAACATC
>JAOUOQ010000180.1 GCA_029880275.1 Candidatus Aminicenantota bacterium
TCAAGATTCTTTACGAGTACTTACCCGGCGATAACATTCCAGCTCCGGTGGAAACCGATTGTCTGGTAACTTACGATAATAACAGCTTGTATGTAGCCTTCCGTGCCTTTGACCCCAATCCCCGGGAAGTTCGTGCTCACTTAATGGACCGAGATGCCATTGACACCTTCATTCAGGACGACCATGTTACTATATTGATTGACTCCTTTAACGATGAGCGGAGGGCGTTTCAGTTTCGGGTGAACCCTTTGGGTGTGCAGGCGGATGCCAACTTTAGCGAGTTAGAAGGCTATGAAGATTTTTCGTGGGACGCCATCTGGGACTCTGCCGGTCAAATCACAGACGAGGGCTATGTGGTCGAGATTGCTATTCCCTTTAATCAACTTCGCTTTCCTCGCAGCACAGGTGCCCAGACATGGGGCTTTAGCGCCGAACGCTCCTATCCCCGCAGTGTACGCCATCGCATACAGTCACATGTCAGAGACCGAAACATAAGCTGTTTACTCTGCCAGATGAACAAGCTTTCAGGTTTTGAAAGTATATCCCCGGGACGCAACCTGGAATTTGACCCCACCCTGACCTCCAGCCGCACCGACAGTCGAGTTGACTTTCCGCAGGGGGGAATGGAGGCAGGCAAAGCGGAGGTGGAACCTGGCATCACCGCCCGCTGGGGGATTACCCCCAATCTGATGCTTAATGCTACTGGTAATCCCGACTTCTCGCAGGTGGAAGCCGATATTGCCCAGTTGGATGTCAATGCCCGCTTCGCCCTCTATTACCCTGAAAAACGCCCCTTCTTCCTGGAAGGTGCCGACTTTTTTCTCACTCCCCTGCAGGCGGTGTTCACCCGTACGGTGGCTGACCCTGTGGCGGGGCTGAAGCTCACCGGCAAGATGGGCAAAAACGCAGTGGGCGTTTTTTCTGCTCACGATACGATTAATAATTTAATTTTCCCTGCCAACCAGACTTCTCAGTCTACCTCACTGGACCAGGGGGTTACCAGCGGGGTGTTTCGTTACCGGCGGGATGTGGGTCGGGCATCCACCTTGGGGGTTCTCTATGCCGGTCGCACGGGAGAAGACTACTCTAACCAGGTATTCGGTTTCGACGGCTTCATAAGGCTCTCCAATACCAAGACTGTGAGTTTCCAGTATATCCATTCGGAAACTGATTACCCACAGGATGTCGCTCTCAGTTACGGTCAAAGCATGGAACCCTTCGGCGGGGACGCATTAGTAACGTCATTTTCACACGTTAGCCGTAACTGGTGGGTTGCTGCGGATTACAGGGACATCGCTTCCGATTTTCGAGCCGATTACGGCTTTATGCCTCGAGTGGACATTCGCACCGCCAATGGCTCTGTGGGGCGGAGATTCTGGGGAAAACCCGGCAGTTGGTATAATTACATTCAATTCGCGATTGATGGCTCCAGAACCCAGGACCACCAAGGCACCCTCACTGACCAGACGATCGCACTTCGTGCAAGTTATAATGGTCCCTTACAGTCCTTTCTTGGGTTTAATTTCTCTCGCGACAAGGAGTTTTTCAATGGTGTTACCTACAATTTGAATCGCCTGCAATTCATCTCAGAGATTAAACCTACTGGCGCCGTCTGGTTACGTCTTTTCGGGCAGATTGGCGATAGTATCGATTATGTCAATTCCAGGGCAGGTGACTTTCTCTATCTCAGACCGAGTGTTGAATTCAAACTCGGTCGACATCTCAATGTCAATCTCAGACATGACCTGGAGCGCCTCTCTACAATGGGCGATGAGATTTACCAGGCCAATCTTACCCAGGCCAACCTGGTGTATAACTTTAATGTGCGCACATTCGTTCGCGCTATCCTTCAGTACAGAGATGTCGTCCGAACTCCGAACCTTTATCTCTTCCCGGTGGAACCGAAATCCAACACCCTTTTCACCCAATTTCTCTTTTCTTATAAGATCAATCCCCAGACCGTGCTATTTCTTGGATACTCGGACAACTATTTAGGGCTGCACAGGATTGACCTCACCCAGACCGACCGGACATTCTTTGTAAAAATCGGCTACGCCTGGGTGCTGTGATATTTGGGTAAAAGGGCATTTTCTCTAAGCCTGACCAGTAAAAAATAATTCAAAGCAGAAGATATAGATTTGCTGTGATAGGTTTATTTTTTTATAATGAGAGGATTGATTAGTAGTTTTTAAATGATAACCCCTTTCAGCAAGGAGAGGAAGATGTCCCATAAATATGTTTGCTGGTTTTTGTTTATGTTAATGCTTCTTTTTAACATCTCTGCCCATCAGGGGAGTAGTGCCAGCTCGGACAGGGTGAATGCCTGGATTTCCCTTACTCCACAGCAAAAACAAGAGACACATAACTTTGCCCTGGATTACAAGGAGTTCATCTCCCTGGCTCGCTCCGAGCTCTCCACGGTTCAGCAGGTGGTAAAGCTGGCTGAGGCTGAGGGCTTCAGCGCACTAAAGCCAGACTCAGAGCTTAGAGCCGGTGCGCGTTATTTCGACATCAACCGAAGCCGCGCCATTGCCCTGATTGTAGTGGGAAAGAAGTCCGTTGTCGAGGGATTGCGGATAATTGCTACCCATATTGATGCCCCCCGCATTGAGCTCAAGGCTCGACCTATCTATTCCAGAGAGGGTTATGCCCTATTCCAGACCATTTATCACGGAGGCATAAAAAATTATCAATGGGCAAATATTCCCCTCGGCCTGACCGGAAGGGTGGATCAGAAAGACGGCTCTATCATTTATATAGATATTGGATTCAAGCCTGATGAGCCAGCGTTCATTATCCCGGATTTAGCCCCTCATGTGGATAGACCCTACCGCAATCGGACAGCCAGCGAGGTCTTTCAAGGGGAGGAATTGGACCCTATCGTAGGAAGCATCTCCGGCGAGAAACAAGGGGTGAAGGAGATGGTGCTGGATTATCTGAAAAAGACCTACGACATTGAGGAGGATGATTTTGTCAGCGCTGAACTGAGCCTGGTGCCTGGTTTCCCGCCGCAGGACATAGGGTTTGACCGAGGGCTTATCGGAGCATATGGTCAGGATGACAGGTTGTGCTCTTACATAGGGGTAAGAGCGGGTTTGGATATAGATATTCCTACTTATACTTCCATCATTTATCTCAGCGACAATGAGGAAAGCGGATGCAACAATAACACGGGCGCTCGCTCGTTATATCTGCCGCATCTTATTGCCCGGCTTATAGAGTTGCAGAGTGGGGGTGAGTTCAAGGAAAATCAGCTCCGGCTCGCCATGGAGCGCTCTGAGGTCTTATCTGCTGACACCCCTACCGGGATAAATCCCTTGTTCCCCTCGGTGCAAGAAGCCACCAATGCTGCCAGATTAGGCTGGGGTGTGCCCATTAAGCGTTATGGTCATGGTAATGATGCCAACTCCGAGTTCACTGCCAAGATTCGCCGATTGCTTGATGAAAACCATATACCATGGCAGACCAGCACCTATAAAGTTGATATTGGCGGCGGGGGAACTTTAGGTTTTTACCTGTCTCAACTGGGGATGGAGGTAATAGATGTAGGAGTGCCTCTCCTCTCCATGCACTCCACCTTTTCCGTAGCCTCCAAGGTGGATATTTATTACCTCTATCTAACCTGCAAGGCTTTTCTAATGAGTAGATAAAGTGGTGATAGCCATTTTATATGTTTTTCTGAGGGGAAATGGCAGCTTGTAAAGATTAGCTGCGCCTGGGTGCTTTAGCTAACCGTCATTTGGCTCCCTTGCTGAGGCGGTGCAAGCAGAGTTCCGCTGCGGGGCATTGTGAGCATCTCTCATGGCGACAGTAGTTTTTAGCCAACCTCACCAGCGAGCTTTCCAGCGAGGGAAAATCCACCTCCGAGCCCCCTTGAGCGACCCACATTTCCGTCAGAGAAGCCAGCGGCTCGCCAGGTGCGCTCGTGGGAAGAAGCCCCAGCCTTCGTGCCGCCAGCAGAGCTAAATCCTGGAGCTGGGGTTGGGCTTTATCCCATACTCCCCTGAGCTCCCGCAGAAAGATATTCACGGTTACCTTCCCTATCCCTTTTCCCAGGTCCATCAGCCGATTCTCCAGGTCTCCGGCGTCCGATGCCCGAAGGTGTAATCGG
>JAOUOQ010000181.1 GCA_029880275.1 Candidatus Aminicenantota bacterium
AGGCGGGAAGGAGAGGATAACCTTCACCGGAATGAGCCAGGTGGTAAGCCCCCGAGGGGAGGTATTTTTGAGCCTCAAGAGAGAGGAGGAAGGAGTCGCCTTGGTGGGGATTGACCCCATGGCGGCGCGGAATAAAGCGTTCACATTGCGCAACGACCTCTTCCGTGATAGAAGAGCCGACCTCTATGCCCTATAGCCTCTTCCTGCCGCTCTTTTTGAGGAAATGAGGCCCACATCTTCCTGAGAGAAAAAGTCATATCTTTTAAGAGGCACTACCCTCAAATCTGAGTACTAATCTATGCCTCCTCCGTGCGGCTCATTAATCAAAACAAACGCCGGCTTAATGGGTGCTAATCTCGCAAAACAGACTCGATTCGTCCACCTCTATGATCTGAGTATCGACATCAAACTCTGCGGTTAACGACAGTAATTCTTCCGGGCGCACTGTTGTCGCTTTGAATCCGTCCTTGCAGACGATAACACCGTCGTGGGTATTTTCCCAGACGATTTCTCCCAGGAGCCCCGCTTCCGATTGCAGTTGAAACCATTCCAGTCGATATTTCCAGAATTTATCGGAATAAGTTGAAAAGAGGAGGGTTCCGCCAGGCTTGGTAACGCGAATGCTTTCCCGGATTAAGTCCTTCTGGTTCACACGGAATGCTGAAATTCCGTTCTGGATACACGCTACCCGGTCAAAAACCCGGTCGCGGAAGGCAAGTTGAACTGCATCCATATTCAGCAGCAGGGTGTTGGGAATACCGCTGAGCATTTCCCGTCCAAGCATCAAGCTGCCAAGAGAGAGGTCAATTCCGATGACCAATGCGGCTTTTTGGGCGAGCCGGGGCAGTATTCGCCCGTAACCACATCCCAGTTCCAGCACCATATCGCCGGGGCGGATTTTTTGCACAATATGGTTCACCTCGGCTTCGAGGTACTGCTGAACCCGTGGGGGAGCGATGTCGTAGCACTGCTTCAGCCGATTGGCAGAAAGTCTATCACTGTAGTAGCTACTCATATCCCCATTCTCAATTTTCAAATAGAGCCAGAAGTTTAATAGAAAAATATGCAAGATATTTTTCTCAAGGATGTTTTGCAATTTTTATGGGGAACTTTCGTATTGCCTGTTTATATACAAATCTCGCGTCTGATTTCATTTAAGGGGTATATGTAAACTCAATCCCCGGCTGAGATATTACCCCTCTGGGGGTCGGCTTAATTAAATATGTTCTGTCAGGCCTTTAACTTATATCATCTTGCGGTCTTAGCCCATCTACTGAGCGCCCTGGTATTTCCTTTCGCCTTTCTTCTCTGCCTCCTCGGGTTTTCTCTCGTCACGGAAGAAGCCGGGGGCTAACCAGCGCTCAAGGAGAGCCTTTCTCCCCTCTGTCACTACCTCCTGTAAATACTCCTTTCCCTCCATAGTGTTAAGATAGATCTGCGGGTTGTCCAGAGAAGAGAGATCGATCAGTTTGGTCCAGACCTGATAGGCTTCAACAAAATCGCTGCTCTCCAGCCCCAGGGTGCAGTTGTCAATGCGGGTCAGCCCGGGGTAGTTGGCGGCAATATCGGTCTGTCTTTCGGTCTGGAAGCTGAACTCCATACGGTAAGGGGGGTCAAGCTTGAAGGGGGGTATCTCCTCTATCCTCTGTACCGCATTGAATGCCGCCTCTTCAATTCTCTTCAGGGCTTCCTCGCGCGGGGGGAAATCGGCATCTGTCTTCCCTTTGGCGGTCTTTACCACGGCAAACTCGGTCTGGGGATGGAGATTTTTAACCTGCTTCTCCAGAATGTCGTCACCAGAGACCATAATCAGCGGGACATCGAAGCGGGAAGCCGACAGAGCAATGATGTCCGGCTCGTTGAACTCCTGTCCGTTCACCTTGAGCATGGTATGAATTGTGTAGGTATGGCTCAGAACCCCGGTCGAGCCAGCGTAGGCGTGCATGCCGATGGTCACAATCCCATGATAAGTGGAGTTGGGGGATACGATATAGGGATCGAAAGGCTCATCCCTGAGCTCCAGGACTGCGCTTTTGTCCATCTTATCTAAAATGATGTCAGGCTCAGGATTGCCGCTGCCGTGAGCATCGGTAACCACTATCTCCTCCGCTCCCCCTCTTACAAGTCCCCTGATGGCGGCGTTTATATCCTCAGTCAAGAACTCTCTTGCCTCTTGATACCTCGCCGCGCGGAAGAGAATCTGCTCCGGGGTGCAGACATTGGAGATTCCTTCGAAATCATAGTAGACAAGGATTTTCGGTCCCTTGCCCTCCTCGGCTACCCTGGTTTCTTTCTGGCATGCCGGGAAGAAGAAAAGAGGGATAATCAGAAAAATGATGACCAGCCTGCTAAGGATAAATCCTTTGCCTTTGCGCATTACCCACCTCCTGTTAAAATTTAGTAATACTTACTTCTGCTGCCGGATGAAAAGCCTAATTGACTATCAGTAGTAGTTTGGCGGCTCTTTATCCTCCGATTTTTTAATAGCTTCTATCAGCTGCTTGATTTCCAGCGCTTCAGGGGTGTCGGGCTCCAGCTCGAGATATTTCTCAAAGACCTCCACCGCCTCCTGCAGTTTATCCAGCGAGACTAAAGCCAGCCCTAAGTCATAGTAAGCCATGGCGAATTCAGGATTTAGCTCCACCGTCTTCCGAAAATATTCAACCGCCTTCTCGGGCTGCTGATTGTTGTAATATTGGACTCCTATGTTGAAGTAGGTCTCCGCGGTGGGGGAAAGCTGGACCAAACGCTGGAACATCTCTTCCGCCTTCTCGGGCCGTCCAGTGTCGATATAGACAGAGGACAGATTGATGAACAGCTGGGGATTATCGGGAAAGAACTCCAGAGATTTGGTCAAATATTTCTCCGCCTGTGGATAATCCTCTTTAGCCAGATAACAGGTGCCCAGATTAAAATAGCCAGGACCGAAATCGGGCTTCTCCTCTATTAACTTCAGAAACACCTCAATTGCCTCATCAATCTCATTGTTCTGATAAAGCTCAATCCCTTTTTTGTAACGCTCGCCACCCTGTTCCTCCACCGAAGCCGGTGAGATGGGTATATCCATATCGTGCTGCACACCGGCGCGGAAGACAAAAGAAAACTCCCGCTTGCGATAGCCTTTCTTCTCCACCACCACCTTGTGGGAACCGGGATTTATACCTCGCTGAAAAAACTCCCCCTTCTCGTTGGTCTTGAAAGTGATTCTGCGTCCGGTCTCGCTGATGAGGGTGATCTTAGCTCCCTCCACAGGCTTCCCCTCATGGTTGATCACCTTCCCCCTGAACCTGGTATCGGCTCCCTGCAGCAGGGTTCCTTCTGAGAGAAGGAAGACCACGGTAAGAAAAAGAAGGAAGGCGATGAAAAATCCTTTCTGCCTTGATTGAGACATCTTTTTCTCTCCTTTATCTATTTCTAATAATTACCTTTAATTTGCGCTAATAATTTCTCTATTTCTGGCTGCGATGGGTCAATCTCCAGAGAGCGCTCGAACGCCTCCCGGGCTTTGGTGTTGTTGTTGAGGTTTAGATAGAGCATTCCCATGGCATTGTAAATCTCGGCGGAGGTGAGCCCTGCTTTGAGCACCTCCTCATAGCGTGAGATAGCCTCTGCGTAGCGCTCCTGTTTAGCCAGCAAGGTGGCTTCTATGAGGAGCACTTGAGGGTCGTGGGGGAACTTGGCTCTCAGCCCATTAACCAGCTCCTCCGCCCGGGAGAGCCTGTCGAGAACTACCAGATTCTTTATAAAAAGCACCTGATAAGAGAGCTCCTCAGGCTTCTTTAGGGCTGCTGTTTCCAGATGGGGTAGGGCTTTCAGGTAATCTCCTTTGAGGAAGTATTGCAGACCAAAAAGATATTCCAGTTGGATCGGGTCCACCCCCCGCTGGGCATTGATGATGAATTTGCCGTATTCCACAGGCTGATCCACCAGGGTACACTTTTTTTGCCCTTCAATAATCAGCTCCCCTGAAGGACCAAGCAATTCTATAGATACAGTATGCTCACCGGGGGGAAGCTCTTCGGTCGATATGCTGTCAAAGAAAACCACCCTTCTCCCCCCGCTCTCTATTCCGCTTAAAGGAACCGAGGTGATAACCTTCTTCTCCCCT
>JAOUOQ010000029.1 GCA_029880275.1 Candidatus Aminicenantota bacterium
TCAATAATCCCAATGGAATATATCTTGACCTCGGCTCTCTTGGCTGCCTCCAGCACCTGAGCCTCGGTCATCTCCTGCACAGTATCCTCCCCATCGGAAAGCAGGATAATGGCTTTTTTACCTGTTTTATCTTCCAGCTTCTTTATCCCCTCCCAGAGGGCTACATTCAGGTTAGTAGTCCCTTCAGCGTAAGAGGAGTCAATAGCGGTGAGGAGCTCCCCTTTATCGCTGGTGAAATCCTGAAGGACCTTGACCTTGCTATCAAAATCGATGAAAAATGCCTCCTCGTCGTCTTTCAGCGTGCGGATAAACTTTTTCGCCCCTTCCTTTGCCCGGACTATTTTAAGCCCCCCCATGCTTCCACTGCTATCGAGGAGCAAGCCTATCACCAGAGGGCGCCCCTCCCGAGTGAAATGGGTAATCGCCTGAAGAGCACCATCCTCATAGACGCTGAAATCATCCTTATTCATACCGGAGATATACTTGTCTCTTTTGTCGGTGACCGTGACATCAAGGAGCACCAGATTTACCATTGCCTCAAAGAGATAGCCCTCTACATCACGCAAGACGATAAGGTCGCTTCCCTTCTCTCCTTCGCTGTTATAGGCTACCACCTCTATTATTTTGCGGTTAAATCCGTGCCCGACATCATAGGAAAATTGATAGGCTGGGTCACGGTCGGTGAAAACCAGCTTTTGGTCGACATAGAACTCCACTCGCTCGACTGATGTTCCCGGAGGGGTGGAGACTTCGGCGGATATGGTTACCTTTCCCGACAGGTAGGTGTCGGGAGGGGGAGAGGCGATCTTCACCTTCAGGCTCTTTAGCTCCCGAGGGGGGATAGCTTCCTCCTCTCGTTCATAGGAAGAGTGGGTCTTATGGATGGTCTCCTTTGGGTAGTAGCCAATACTTGCTATATCGTGCTCCCGGGTCGCTACGCCGAAATCATAATAGCACTCATAAGGTGGCTCTCTGTCGGTGACTATCAGCTTGCCATCGATATGAAATTCCACCCAAAGCAAGTCTTTGTCCTCAATGTTCAGGGTTATCTTCTGCCTGCCCTGAATTGTCTTAATATCGTGAAGAAGAACCTTAGCCACCGTCTCCTGCTTGTCAACCTGGCAGCGGATAACGGAGGAAATTGGCTTTATAGTCGACTCTGCAGAAAGGACCGGGGAAAGCCCCAGATTCAGAAAAATAAATAAGATGAGGAGATAAAGGGTCTTCGCCCCTCTCTGGCGGGCTGCTATGGAATCTCGATGCGACATATTATGCAAGCTCCCTCACCGCTGACGAGCATAGTAGCCCTTGCGGGTGCGGACTATAAGGTCTGGCCGGTTGCGTATCCTGACCTGAATAGTCCGCCAGGTGCTGTCTTTCTTACGGTTGGTAGAACGGTAAGCCAGGGAATACTGGCTCTGAAGCTCCCTGCTTATCTGGCGGTAAATCTGGGGCAGATGGTCGATGAAGCTCGGAAAATACGCCCTCCCTCCGGTTATGGAGGAGATTCTATCCAGTTGATTGATAGTTACATTGGTATCCTTGATAAATGTCTGGGAGAAGGTGAGCCTTTGCAAGCCGACGGCATAGACCAGTATATCTGAGTGAGCGCTGTAGTCCAGCACATCGTCAAATATGAGTTGGCTATGGGTATCGTCCCCGTCAGATAAAAGGATGATGGCTTTCTTCCCCGACATATTTCTCAGCTTGCGCACGGTATGGGCGATGGCATCGTAGAGGGCAGTTCCTCCGTCGGCTTCCATCGAGTTAATGGCACTTTTGAGGAGCGGGGGGCTGTCGGTGAAATCCTGGAATAGATAGACACGGTCATCAAAGCCGATCACCGTTGCTCGGTTCTCGCCGGTTATCATCCGCTCAACCATGTCCACGGCGGCTTGTTGGGCGCGGCTCATGCGGGCGCCAATCATACTGGAGCTGATGTCAATGAGTATCACCATGCTAAGAGGAACATTTTCCCGGCTAAAATGGCTTATCACCTGAGGAATGTCATCCTCGGTAAGGATGAAATCTTCCTGCTCCAGATTGGGTACCAGCTTTTCCTCCCGGTCGGTAATAGTGACATAGACCGGAACCAGGTCTACCTCAACCTCAAAGCTGACCTCCCTCTCCCCCAGAATTAAGACATCCCGGGCAAAGTTTCCCTCGGTATCAAAAACCAGAACCTCTATCACATGACGAGTAGCTGCTGCTCCTGCATCCCACCGGCACCTGTAAGGGGGCTGCTTCACATTGGCGATTAACCGGTCGTCAACATAGAACTCCACCTGCTTCACAGGGCTCTTCGGCGAACTCACCTCTGCCGCAATCTCCACCCTGCCGGTGGGGAAAGAGCGGGCTGGCGGGGAGATTATCTTAATAGAGAGTTCTTGCTCCCTTTCCTGGAGAGGGACAAAGCCCAGGAAGAGAACCATCAGGCTAAGCAATGCGGGAACTAATCTCCTCATACTGTTCACCTGCCTGCATTGGGGGGGATGATTACTATATAATTATTGCTCAGGTCGGGCTGCTGGATGCGGCTTATCTGCTTGAACTCCCTTTCGTCCTTTACCATATAAAAGGAAGCTTGTATCTTGACCTTGCCACTTCCCCGGGGAATGAGATAGTGGTCTTCGATAGTCCGCTCCTCATAAGGGGCAAGGCTGATGAAAAAGCTCCTCCTCCCCTTGGAGCGGATATTGGCGAACTCAGCTAAAATGACAATTCCCAGACCCTGCTCGCTATTGGTGATATTCTTCACCCTTAGTTTGAACCTGTCCTGAAAATAGCTTCCCTCGCGCTGGAAACTCCTGGCTAACGCGAGCTCTCCAATCTGGAAAAACTGGTCGATTTTAAACAGCTCCTCAACGGTAGCTACCTTTCCCAGAGCAATATAGTTATTAGCTCGATTAATGTCGGGGAGAACTTCCTCCGGGTCGAGCTCCACCCGCCGGGGAGGAGAGGTGGTGGTAATCTTCAACCGCTCCCTTCTCTGCTGCCCTTTTACTTTTTCCAAGACCTCCCCTCCATCCTCCAGAGAGACCCTGACCATTGCCGGCATGAGCGCTCCCCCTCTCCTGCTGGTGACCTCTATGGTGGTAACATACTCATTTCCAGCGGGGTTCGTTTTTATCTCACCCAGCTGGTAATCAAGGATTTTATTCGTCTTCAGCCACTGCTCAAAGAACCATCCTAAATCCTGTCCGGTAACTTCTTCCACCACCTGCTGAAAATTCTCCGCCGTGACAATCCTCCCATAATAACGACGCAAGAGCTGAATGAGCACCCTATCAAACTCCTTCTCCCCTATGAGATGAACCAACATATTGACAATAGCCAGAGATTTCCCTTTAGCTACAATGTTCTCCCAGTCGGGAAGCCCGCTCTCCAGCTCGGCAATCGGTCGTAAAACCGTGGTATCCAGACCATCTGCCGCCGCCTGCAGATAATATTGCAGTAGGTTATAGTACACCGGGTTGCTGAAACGAATAGACTCCATATATGACCGGTCGCTGTACAATGTCAGCCCATTGGTCAGCCAGGGAGGAAATGGTGGAGCGTCAACTATATAAATCCCCCAATATTGTGAGGCTATCAGGTGCGCAATGAGCCAGCGAGAAAACCCCAGGGCAAAGGAGACGCCGTAATCAGCCGCCATGTTGTCGAAACTCTGGTGAACCACGATGATATTCGGCGTGGCATACCCCCCCTCTTCTG
Source organism: Candidatus Aminicenantota bacterium (assembly GCA_029880275.1). Lineage (GTDB taxonomy): Bacteria > Acidobacteriota > B3-B38 > Guanabaribacteriales > B3-B38 > Guanabaribacterium. The sequence goes on from JAOUOQ010000029.1 coordinate 3,715, forward strand.
TTGTGCTTCCGGGAACTATGCACAGCTTCTTATAAGGATAAAAGCCAAACTTTTGGCTGTAGAAGTCTATCACCTCGCTGGCGATAGCCGCCAGCCTCTTGCCCCAATGCTCATACTCCGGTTGGAAATAGGATTGAATCTCCACCTCGCTGGTGGTGGTAGCCAGTCTCTCCCAGCCGGAGCCCACCATCAGAGAGAACCCACGAAGGAGCTCTCCCTCATAGTCAATCCGGACCCAGCCTTCCTCCTCCTGGGAGCGAGAAAGCTCCTTGCCCGAAGCTGCCACCTCGAATGATGATGGGAGAACCAGAGAGACATTGTAAAGGGCGGACTCATCCGATGCTCCGGTTTGCCTCGCGTTGACGGAGGGATACAATCTGGGATACCAGGTATCGGAGAGAAGATAGGCATCCTCCTGCGGAGTCAAACTGGCGGCGAATTTCAACCTCAGCGTAGTCTCTTCCCCGGAGAGTATAGGAGTAGGAAGAGCTACCTCAAAAAGGAAAACATCCCCCTCGGACAGCGCATCCTCCGGCGTTATATATCGCACCGAGAGCGGATTCCCTCCCCTATCGCTCACCTCCTCCACTCGCTTGGTTGAAGCGTTGAGACCCCACTGGAAGAGCAGTGACTCCCACGCCCCGGTGGAGGTATTGGTCAAAACCACACTCTGCTCTCCACTGAGAACTCCCCTGGAGGGGTCCAGCCTCAGCCTGATATCAAAAGAACTCTGCCCCCACACCGAAGCGGAAAGCAGCATGCCAGAAGCCAATAGGAGAGTTGTTACCCATAGTCGACGCATCGTATTAAAATCTACCCTTTGATAAAGCTCTTAATAAATACCGGGCTATCCTTCGGCGAGAAGAACAACATCCTACAAGAGATTTTGTTGAACTTTCAAAAAGGAATTTCCTGTATATTCAAATTTCCCCGCAGTTGTCAACAGAAAGGCATTTTGTTCAATTTAGTAAACATCATAAACATTAGATGTTTATGATAAATTCGCACCTCTCTGCTCCGGTAATTATCGATTGTATGAGTTCTACTTTGACCGGTTTTTCCAGCGCAGATTGAAATAATTGCCTGAGGTATCCAACACCGCACTGGCAATAAGTATTTGTAATGAACGTCTCTTTGGTATGCTTGACTTGACCACAATAACATTTATTATAAGTTCCAATTATAATGTTGTTATCTTTTAAGATAAATCTGTAACCTCCAGCACTAAATTTATTGAGAAATTCTGCGATCGATGATGACTTACTCATCAATTGCTTTGCCCGTTTTATTACTGCTGAGCTGCAGCATTCTAAGCCACAAGATTCCATGATCTTAACGGCTGTCTCTTTATCAACCAGCTTTTCTAATCTCTCGATAGCACCTTTTAGCCACTCTGCTTTCATGGCTTTATCAGATGCCGATTGAAATTGATCAAAATCTTGCATAACTTTTAGTAAAACAGCTCGATTGGTTTCCTGTTCAATGTTTCTGGCTAATCTCCCGATCCTCCCTGTTTTGGGGATTTTTGATTTTTGATTTTCGTTTGATTTATTTTTTGACTTCATTACTGAACTTTTCCAGTTTTTCTTTTATTAAGCAACAACAAACACATACCGGACAAATCATTTGCTAACAAATTTTATCACAGGAAGCTCATCCATTCAACTTAATAGTTATCCTGGTCCGCTTATAATTGCTTTGTCCTCATTTACATATCAATTGCAATCCGGAAGTATTTGTGGTAGAATTTTTGTAAGCTGGATTATAGTATGGTGATGGGGTTTGCTTTAATTTAAAAATTAGTCTCCGAGCTGACAAGGAAGCCAATTGGGGTGGAGGGATATTTTTTATGAACATATCTTCTTTCTTCCGAAGGAAGATTGTTAAATTGCAACAGGGGAGCTCAGTAGAAAAAAATGACTACTCGCTTCCTACCAGCCTTCGCTACTTGAAAGAGAGTCAGAAGGAGCAGAATCTCCCCCTGAAGGTTTCTATTATCATTGCTACAATTATCCATATGCTGCTTTTATGGATTGTATTTCCCAGCAAGCCTGTTAAGGTGAGTCAGCTCGAGATGAAGCCCTTCCGTATAGTAGCCATCCGCTCATTCAAGCTCCTCCCTCCTGCAGGTGGTGGCAAGCCGAAGAAGGGAATACCAGAAGCTAAGAAAAAGAAATTCGTCATCCCTATCCCAGACCCCACTCCCGACGAACCAGAGCCGGTAGTCTTATTAGATGAAGATGTAGTCTTCAGTGACACCAGCGATGTTGATACAGAATACGAGTTTGGCGTCCCCGAGGGTGTACCCGGAGGGAGAGGGTTTGGTGGTGAAGGTCCCTATAGAATAGGGGGTAATGTTACCCCTCCTGAGCTGCTCAAGCAGATAGACCCCATCTATCCAGACGAGGCGCGGAAAGCGCGCATTGAAGGAGATGTGGTGGTGGAGGCTATTGTTGACATAGATGGAAAACCGGTCCAGATGCGGGTGCTCCAAATCCCCGCCAAGGGGTATGGGTTCGAAGAATCAGCCCTTGAAGCGGTAGAGCAGTGGAGATTCAGACCGGGGATGCGAAACGGAAAGCCGGTGCCGGTCATCTTCTCGGTGATTGTCCACTTTACTATCAGCTGAGGGGCGGAGTTTCAGTTCCGGGGGTCTTCTCCTTTACAATCCTTTTTAGAGCTTCCCCTTTTTCTTTTATCTCCTTTAGCGTAAGACCACACAGCTCATGAGGAAATACCAGCCAGCTGTCAACTTCTTTCAAATAGTAATGCGGCTTAAGCCCTGAGGAGCAGCGGTGGGGCTTGTAATAGAGGGTGGCTATTCTGATTTCCGCAGGAACCTTTTTTCCTCCCATCTTCTTGATCAGCTCTATTATCTGCTGAAGGGTCAAACCGGTATCAAAAACATCGTCCACCAGAAGCAGCCGGTCATCCGGAGAGAGGTGGGAGACAAGCTCCGAAACTCCCTCTATTCTCCCCTTCCCTTTTCGCTCTAATCCTATATAGGCTCCCGATTTAACGGTAGCCAGGCTTGCTTCCCAACCCTGATACCAGAAGAACTCATGCAGGGCAATACCTATGGGAGCACCCCCTCTGCCGATAATTACCATGACCGTGGGACGGTAATTGTCCTTCCAAACGAGGGAAGCCAGCTTGAAAGAATCTATCAGCAGGGAGTTGGCATCAATAAATATCTTTTTCATCTCTATAAGGACTTCAGAGAATCCCTCCCCCAGATATAAAGCAGTCTTATGAACACCGCTATTCGTCAGGTATTAGGGTGATTACCAGAACCTTTTTGCTGTCAACCTTCACTCTGGCTTTAATCGGTTTGCCCCAGTATTCCCCTTCGGCGGCGAACCAGATGCATATCTCATCCCCCTCTCTCACCACTCTGCCGGTTTCCACCTCCTCCACCCTGACGAAGTCAACCCGATATGCATAATATTTCACATCCCCTATCTCCACTCTCTCCATCTCCTTTACCAGGATTTCTGCGGAATACTCTGTTTTATTGAAGCGAGTATAGGTCTGGTATCTCTCCCCGATGTCCAGCTTCCTTCCTTCAAAGTGCTGGACAAGGGAGGGTATCCCCTCCAGGCGGGGGGATAGGTTTAGCTCCAAAAACTCCTCGTTGAGCTTTGTCTTCGCCTGATAGAAGTAGAAGTAATCCCTCTTAACAGAGCCCTCAACACCCTCGGGGGTAAGCTGTCGCTCTATAAGCCTTACCCGATAATTTCTCCCTTTGTTGTCTTGCTGGGGATTAGTTTTGCCCTCTATGGTCCACAGGCTGAGCTTATAGCTCTCGGTCTGGAGGTAGGACCGAGAATAGCTGAGAGTCCCGGTATCAATGTCGCCGAACATACCTACCAGCGTCCACCAGGAAAGGTCAGTCTCCACCTTATAGTGGTCGACCTCCTGAAAAGAAAACCCTTTCTCACCAGAGAGCTGCGCACCTCCGCCAGAGGAGAGCCACAGAACAAAGGCTAACATGAGGATGGAAACCACAACTAAGCTTTTCATCTAATCTTTTGCCTTACCTTAAGATACTCAATGGCTGAGGGTATCTGGGGGATCTGATGAGCAACCTCAAGGTGGAATACATGAGAAAACACTCAACCGTAAAAAATGGGAAGCCAAAATAGCCTAATATCGGCATCTCAAATATCTTTATCTCCTGGAGATAGGGGACGGTATAAAACCATTTGGTATACGCCCAGTAGTTCCAGAACTCCCACAAAATGCCGCACCAGAAGCCCGCCAGCAGCAGGGAGACCAACCTCCGACCATCCCCCTCTTTCCAGTCCTTTAGCAAAGAACTCCCTGCAAAGCGGTAATTGACCGGCTCCAGAATGAAGATAAATCCAAGCCAGACCAGAGGGGACATATAGTTGGAGGGGAAGATAAAAGGCAGCACCAGCGAGACCACCCCGATAAAGAAGAGGGGAGTAAGCCAGGGGGTAAAATCCCTCGGTCGCCACTGAGACAACCTTTTCACCCACCCGAAGCTGCTTATCAGCTCAGCGGTTTCCAGCAGCGCCGGGGTGATGGTTGCAAAGGCGAATCCATATCCCAGCAACCGCATCCACAGCTGAGCAGGAAGGTTAAGGTAATGCCAGCTACGGATGAAGAGGTTGTATAACTCAAAGATAAGCCACATTCCGATAGATAGGGGCAACATTAAGAGAAATTCCCGCGGGCGGCTAACTATTAAAGACTTTTTGTTTAATCGGAGGACGATAGCATCGACCAAAAGGATATAGCCCCACCACACAATGGGTGTGAAGAAGGCGGCTACCGGCTGCACCCCCCTCAGCATGAGAATCTCTGCTGCTGCTATTACCCCTGCCCCGATGTAGCCGTGAATCCCCACCCCTCAATCGCTCCCTATCTGGCAAATAGCGGGATGATCGCTTCCTGAGGAGGAGAGGTAGTCACTTCCACTCCCTCCTTCCCCATGAACACATCGATCTCCGACCGCACTCCAAACTCCGGTAAATAAACCCCCGGTTCTATGGTAAATCCTACTCCGGGAATGAGCTCCCTCTCGTCCTTGGTCTCCAGATTATCCATGTTCACCCCGTTACCGTGCACATCGGTAAGGCCGAGGCTGTGACCGGTCCGGTGGAAAAAATAGTCTGCATACCCTTTGCTCTTGATGAAACCTCTGGTCACATCGTCTACCTGCCAGCCGTAGACCTTCTCCCCCTGCTTAACCTTTTCTTTTATGAATTCCACCGCCTTATCCCGTGCCCCCTTGACCACCGCGAAGAGCTCGTTATATTTCTGGGGTACCTCCTCCCCGGCATAAGCCATCCAGGTGATGTCGGCATAGGCGCTCTTGGCCATATCCTTGCGTGCCCATATGTCTAACAAAAGAAGGTCTCCCTTCTTAATGGGCTGGTGTATCACTTTGGTAGGATTATAGTGGGGGTTAGAGGCATTGGCATTGACTGCCACAATGGGGGCCTCGGTGGTGACCAGACCATGCCTGCGATAAGATTCCACCACCCACTGCTGGACGGAATATTCGCTAAGCTCTTCACCTTTGGCCAATTTTTGAGCGACCATGTCAAAGGTCTCATCCTTAATCTTCATCAGCTCCCCCGCGGCGTACTTGTGGGTCTGGTAGAGGTTATGGTCCCAACGAGCCTCAAAATACTGCACCAGATTAGCGGAGGTGACTACCTCCACGCCCATCTCCTTTATCAGCTCCAGCATGCCGGCATCCACTTTGGAAACATAGGGGATGGAGCTTCGTGGTGAGTATTCCATGGCTACTACCCGGCTGCCTTTCAGGAGCTGGGACAGCTTAGCCTCCATATCGTGCCATCCCACATAGGTCATCTTGGGGACATCCAGCTCGGGATAGTTCTCCTTCTCAATTTGATGGAGCAGGGCAACCGCATCGCCCCGGGAAGGGATAAATAAATACCAGCGGCGGGTTTGCATCCCGCTGAGCCCGGTCAGCTCGTAAGCAATGGAATTGATATGGTGAAAATCGTAGATTAGCCATCCATCAAGCTTCTGCCTCTGCAAAAAATCCTGTACTTCTGAGACCTTGATTTTCATTCTGACTTCTCCTCTACTTCATGGTGTGGTTAGATACAAAAATAAAACACTATACCTTTATCTTATTTGGATTTATTTATAACAGAGTCTACTTAAATAGTCAAGGAATTCCGGCTCTACTTTTTAGGGGCATTCCCCGAGATGCTATTCCAGAGTGCTGGGCTAATAATCCTTTCGGTAGAAGAGGTAGACGGTAGCTCCGAAGACTGCGGCGCCGAAGAGGAGGGAAGACCACAGAGGCATCCAGCTGGCAACCTCTTTCCCCTCGACCACCAGGCGGGTGATATTGCCCAGCTCAGTGGTTTTGGGAAAGATATAATAGAGAATCTGGATGAACACCCTGGAGGATTGATGGGTAAAAAAGCGAAGAATCCGAGGCTGCTGGAGTAATAAGAGTAGAGGGCTAATGGCGTAAGCGACCAGGAAGGTTATCATTATCGACAATCCTGTGCTTTGAGCGAGAATACCAACAAAGGCGAGGATGGTGAGCAACACAGCGTAGCTGACGATTATGGTCAGCCCGGAGACGAGAAAGCCGATATTCCAGATACCTATCTTCGAAGAGAGAACCAGCCACATCCCAAAGATAAGAAAAAAGACATTGAAGGTCACAATGGCTAAGTTGCCGAGGAACTTGGCGACAATTATCCCCGTGCGGGAGATGGGCTTAGACAGCAGCAGGTCGATGGTTCCCTTCTCCTGCATGCTGGGGAAGAGGCTGGCAGTAGCAAAAAGCGAGATAAAGATGCCGCCGGCAAAGAGGAGAGAGGCAATAGCAGACTCGGCAGTAAATATGAACTTCTCCAGGTCAAAAGGAGTATCTCCGGCCGACTGACCAAAGATGGTAGCCAGCCCCAGGGCTCCTTCTACCACATCTATTTTTAAGGCGAAGATAAAGATGAGTATGGTCAGCAGCGAGAGGGCGGTGAATCCCAGAAAGAGCTTCTTGGCTAACGATTCCCGAATGGTATCCGTAATTACCGCCGTCAACTTCACTACACCACCTCCCCTTCCCTGACAACCCGGATGAAAAGCTCCTCCAGGCTGGTTCTTTTCGGTTCCAGGGAGAGCAGCTCCACCTTATGCTTCCGAAGGAGGTCGATCACCGAGTTCAGGGTGGCGGTACTCTCGGCGCAGAGGCGCAGCTTCTCGTTGTCGCGGCTATAAGAAACCACCTTGCCCTTAATCTCCTGCTCTACCACCGGAGGGAGGTGGCTCACCCGCAGCTCATACTCATGAGGGGCTCGGGTTAGCTCCTCGAGGGGACCCGACTTGATAACCCTACCCTCATGCAGGATGGCGATATGGTCGCATATCATCTCCACCTCGGAGAGAAAATGGGAGTTAAGGAAGATGGTCTTCCCCCTTTCCCTCAGCTCAAGAAGGATATCCCTGACCTCGCGCCTCCCGATAGGGTCAACCCCGGCAGTCGGCTCGTCAAGAATCAGCAGGTCGGGGTCGTTAATCATAGCCTGAGCTAATCCGAGCCTCTGCATCATCCCCTTGGAATACTTTTTCACCTTCACCTTCCTCCACTCCTGCAGCTTCACCAGGGGGAGGAGCTTATCAATCCGCTGGCAACGGTCTTCCGGAGGGATTTCGCTCAGCTTGCCGAAATAATGGAGCACCCCTTCGGCGGTCAGGTAGGGAGGGTAGCGGTGGTCTTCGGGGAGGTAGCCCACCCGCTGACGGCAATGGTAGTCGCTTATGGGAAGCCCGAAGATGTTGGCACTCCCCAGGGTAGGATAGGTTATCCCTAATAAAATCTTCACCAGGGTGGTCTTCCCCGCTCCGTTGGGACCGATAAGACCGAAGATATACCCCTGCTCCACCTCAAGGTTTACCTGCTGTAAGGCATCTACCCGTCTCTTCCGAAACAGGCTCTTGAAGGTCTTGGAAAGCTTGAAGGTCTCTATGACTTTCATTGAGAAACCTTGCCTGAAATTGGTTATAAAAATCCCATTATCTTTAAAAATACGGAATCTTATAGAATAATGTTCCCGAGAAAGATAAAATCAATACCGGATAGATAAAAAATAATAAAGACCCTGTTTCTCTCCAGCTCGTAAAAGGGCTTACCCATTCCCATGTTTTTCTTCTCTGACAAGCCACTTTCCACAGCCAGAGAGCTGAGAAAAGAGATAGCTACTCTTTCACCTTGCGGTGTTTCCCCACCTCTTCCTCATAGTATTTGCGGAAGAGGATATCCCATTCCTGGCTCCCTTCGGGTATGTCCTTCTGCATACCTCTGATTCGCTGGCGAGCCCGGGCTTCCAGCTCTTCGTCTCTTTTCAGCTCCTGGATTATGATGCGCACTATTTCGTTGCGAATCTCGTTCTTATCCTCTTTGAACTGCACATCCTCATTTTTTCCCAGAGCATCGACAATCAGATGGGACATATGGATAATTTTATCATGGGATAATCTCATCCCTTTAACCTCTCTAAGCTCTGCCTCTCCTTTATTGTTACAGAATCCCCCTTGAGTTTACTTTCTCAGATTATAATATTCCTGTCCTTTACCAGCTTGGCCTTAATCATTTTGAACATCTCATAATACTCTATCTCGTTGCGTCTGAGCTCATCAGAGTGCTTGCTGAGAATTTCTCTCACTTCCTGATTGAGCTTGTCCTCTACCATCAGCTCCTCGGTGATTACATGGGCTACTTTCTCGGTAAGCTGGTCAACATTTTCCGTCTCTATTAATCCCTTTTTTACTAATAATTTCACCATCTCGAAGGAGAGCAGGTCTATCTGATTATTAGTCAGCCTCATAGTCTTTCTTCTTTTTTTTGATAACTTCTTCTTTAACTTTACCTTCCTGAGAGAGGAGTTGTTGTATGCGTTTTATCCTCTCGTTGGCAAAATCTCCCTGTTTGGTATTCTTATATCTCTCTGCTACTCTCTTATATAGCTTAATAGCCTCATCCCACTTCTTTTCCTTTTCGTATATCTCCCCTGCCTTGAAGCAGGCGGTCATAGCCCACATGGGGTTGGTGGGATGGAGGTAGGTTACCTTTAGATACTCCACCACCGCTTGCTCAGGCTTCTCCCACAGGTAAAAGCACTCACCCAGATAGAATTGAACCTCGGTTTTGATGTCCTCATCCTTGACCTGGTTTAACAGGCGACGGCAGGCATCAACCGCCACCTGATACTGGCGGGCGACCATCATCACCCGGATCAGCCTCATCTGCTCCTCTACCATTCTGGTGGCGTCCTCCAGACTGGCAAGGAATCTCTGGTAGTAGACTATGGCCTGGTCGGTGTCGCGGAGCTGCTCGTAGGCGTATCCGATCAGATAACTCAACCTATCGGATATATTGCCAAAGGCGGGGTCTTCCAAACATAGCTTGTAGTGGGTAATCGCTTCCTCCCATTGCTTGGTTCTGAAATAGCATGTGCCCAGCTTATGGCGAGCATCGGGGGCAAGCTCACTTTGCGGAAAATCCTCTACCACCGCTTTATAATAGGGAATGGCTTGGTCAAAATTATCTTGCTGGTAATATATCTCTCCCGCCTTATAGTTCGCCTGGTCTGAGACCGGGCTGTTGGGAAAATCTTTCAGCAGACCGTTATAGGCTTGCAGAGCCTCCTTCTTCCTTCCCTTTGAGAGGAGGTTATCCCCCTTTGCCAGCCGTTCTTCAGCCCGCAGGAGGCTGCCGGGATTGTAGAATGCGAAAAGCGGCAGGTTGAGCAGAAGGCTCTGATAGTCGCCTCGCTCCAGCAGGGTCTCCTCAATCCGCTGCTGAGCAAGGGGGGCAAAATCTCCCTCGGGGAATTTTTCAATCAGCTGTTCAAAGACCTCCACCGCCCGCGGCGAATTCTTCAGGGTAAGATAATTGTTAGCTATCAGCCACAAGGAGTGCTCGGCGTATTTGCTGCGCGGAAATCGGCGAATAAGCTCTTCAAACCGCTGGTTCGACTCCTCAAAGCTGCCCGCCGAAAGATGACTCCAACCGACCCAGTAAAGCG
>JAOUOQ010000030.1 GCA_029880275.1 Candidatus Aminicenantota bacterium
AAGAATAGGAGACCCTCGCTCCATCGCTCCTCTGCTGCACTCTCTTATGGACCCGCACCCTGCTGTAAAAGCCAAAGCTGTCGAAGCCCTTCCCTCTTTCCTCTCTCCAACGACTGCCAGAGGGTTAATAGCTGCTCTTCAAAGAGAACAGAAGAGGGAATATAGAAAAGAGATTGTCAATGCGCTCCTCTCATTATGTCAGCAGGGGCTCATTGAAGCCCTGGATGGATTGCTGAAGCTGTTGACCGACCAAGACGAAGACTGTGAGTTCAGGCTTCAGGCAATGGGATCTCTGAAATTGACAGACCCGAAACAGAGGAAGCAACTCCTTAATCGCTTATCGCTCGACCCCGAACCCCAGATAGCCCATCGTGCAAGAGAGCTCCAAATGGAGAGCACCCGAAAAAGGAGAAAGCTGCCTCCAGCCAAGACGGGAAAACTCATTGCCCTATTGAAATCAGAGAATTACCTGACCTGGAGCTCGGCTCTCCGGGAACTACCCATGAATGACACCAGCCTGGCGGAGCCCCTTATCGACTCTATGCTCGGTCCTTCAACCAGCACAGCCTACTGTCGTCGAGTGGGAATGGCTCTCAAACGCATGCGGAAGGGTGTGGTGGAAAAAATCTATCCCTATTTAGATAAGGTGAACTACTACCCTGCCCTGGAAGTGCTGATTGAGACCATAAGCCAGTGGCGTGACCCTCACTCGGCAGTTTATCTCAAGCACACATTGGATAGACTAAGCGAGGAGTTTGCCAGGGCTGGCGATCAAGAAACTCAGAGCTTGATTCTCCTCATTAAAGGTAAGATACACATGGCTCTGGCAGATATCAATAGCCGGATCGCCCTAAGTGACCTGAGAAGTATGCTGCTCCATCCAGCTACTCTGGGGTGGATTGAGTTTCTCAAGGCTGCCCAACAGATTGGCAATCGGGATTTTCTTCTCCCCCTCCTTCAACTTTATCAGCACTTTAAAAAGGACGAATGGATGGCCGACCAGATTAAAGAAGCCTTCCTCACTATTAAAAAAAGAGAAAGAATACGAAGCAACAGCTCCCTATTTAAAAGCCTCGATACCAGAGGCAAAAAATCCCTTAAAGCGCTGCTTGGCAAGAAGGCGAGAGCGGCATCACAGAGTTATAATTAATATTTGACAATCCTCAGTTATTTAAGATATAGTTAAGTCTTATAAAAAAGCTTTCCCATCAAGAGAAGTAGACAGGGAAACCCATCGGATTAAGGAGGAAATAGCATGGCAATTAGAATTGGAATTAATGGCTTTGGCAGAATAGGAAGGATCTTCTTCCGCTCTGCCTTCCAGGAACAAGATTTTGACTTCGTTGCAGTAAACGACATCACTGATGCAAAGACCTTAGCCCACCTTTTAAAATACGACTCCATCCACGGCCCCTTTCCCGGTGAGGTTGTGGTGGATGGAGACAATATAATAGTAAATGGTAAAAAGATAAAAGTACTCAGCATAAGAGAGCCCCAGAACCTCCCCTGGAAGGAAATGGGAGTTGAGTTAGCAGTGGAATCTACCGGACTTTTCAGGGATAGGGCCAATGCCTCCAAGCATTTGCAGGCAGGTGCGTCCAAAGTGGTAATAACCGCTCCCGCCAAGGAGCCGGATGTAACCATCGTGCTGGGGGTTAATGAGATGGACTACGACCCTCAAAAGCATCATCTGATCTCTAACGCCTCGTGCACCACCAACTGCCTTGCTCCGGTAGCCAAAGTTCTGGATGATGAGTTTGAGATCGAAAGCGGCTGGATGACTACCATCCATTCCTACACCAGTGATCAGCGACTCCTCGACGCTCCACATAAAGACCTCCGCCGCGCCAGAGCAGCCTGCGTCTCTATGGTGCCCACTACCACGGGAGCCGCTATTGCTGTGGGATTGGTACTGCCCAAACTCAAAGGAAAGCTCGATGGAGTAGCCATCCGGGTGCCCACAGCAAATGTCTCTCTGGTCGATTTGGTGGCCCGAGTAAAGAAGAGCTGCACCGCCGAAGAGGTCAATGACGCCTTCAGAAAAGCAGCCTCCAGAGAGCTGAAAGATTACCTTATGGTTTCCGATGAGCCATTAGTCTCGGTAGATTATAACGGCTGTCCCTACTCCGCTGTGGTCGATGCCCCTTACACCAAGGTAATCGGAGGAAATATGGTAAAAGTGTTATCCTGGTATGACAACGAGTGGGGTTACTCCTGCCGGGTGAGAGACTTGATAAAGGTCATCTCCCGATGAGCAATGAAGAGCTTACCTGAGGCGGAATCCTTTATCAATCATTGAGGGCTTTTTAAAAGAATGGGAAATGCTTAACAAGCTTATCCTCGAAGAAGTCGACCCCTCTGCTCTAAGGGTCTTTATCCGGGTGGATTTCAATGTTCCTCTGGATGCCAAGGGGTCGGTGGCTGACGATTCGCGTATCAAGGCTACTTTGCCCACCATCGATTACTGCCGTCAGAGAGGTGCCAAAATTATTCTGGCCTCGCACCTGGGAAGACCGAAAGGAAAGGTTAATCCTCAGCTCAGCCTGAAGCCAGTGGCGGTCAGACTCTCCCAGCTGCTGGGGAATAAGGTCATAATGGCACCCGATTGCATCGGACCATCTGTGGAAAAGCTTATCAATGGTCTTGAGGAAGGGGGTATCCTGCTTCTGGAGAACCTCCGTTTCCACCCCGAGGAGGAGCTCAACGAATCCCAATTCTCCCAGCAGTTAGCGGGGCAAACCGACCTCTATATCAACGATGCATTCGGGGCTGCCCACCGCGCACACGCTTCCACTGTGGGGATAACAAAGTTTGTCCCCCGGGCGGTGGCTGGCTTCCTGCTGGAGAAGGAGGTGGAACAGCTCAGCCGCATCCTCACCAAACCTGAGCATCCTTTTACCGCCATTATTGGCGGCGCTAAGGTCTCCACCAAACTTAACCTGCTGGAGAGCTTTATCAGTCTGGTGGATGATCTCATTTTGTGCGGAGGGATGGTATACACTTTTCTGCTGGCTCAGGGAATATCGGTTGGCGACTCTCTGATTGAGGAGGATAAGGTTGAGCCCGCCAGGTCAATTCTGCTGAAAGCCCAACAGCAAGGAAGAAGAATCAGCCTCCCTTTCGATTTCGTAGTGGCAAAATCCCTTTCCGCTGAATCCCCCAAAAAGGTGGTTCTCAGAGAGGAAATACCAGCTGGGTGGATGGGGGTGGATATTGGTCCCCGGAGTATTGAGGAGTTCTCTCGCATCATCAGAGCATCGCGAACAGTGGTATGGAATGGTCCTCCAGGGGTGTTTGAGATCGCGCCCTTTGCTGAGGGAACCCTGGCTATTGCTCGCTCCCTGGCTGAGAGCAGGGGGACCACCATTGTTGGTGGGGGCGATACCGTAGCTGCGGTTCATAAAGCGGGGGTAAGCGATAAGATTACTCATATCTCCACCGGGGGTGGAGCTTGCCTGGAATTCCTGGCGGGCAAAAGCCTCCCGGGCATCGAAGCTCTTACCGACAAAAACAAAGGATAAAAAAATGCGCCGACCTGTAATAGCAGCCAACTGGAAGATGTATAAGACCATTGCCCAGGCTCTGCAGTTTGTCAAAGAATTCCTTCCCCTGGTAGAGGGTGTTGAGAACCGGGATTTGGTTTTGATTCCACCCTTTACCGCTCTACAATCCCTGGCAGAGGCTCTTAAGACTACATCCATCAAATTGGGTGCCCAAAACCTTTTCTGGGAGAAGGAGGGCGCCTTTACCGGCGAGATTGCCTCCTCCATGGTGGTCGACGCCGGCTGCGCCTATGTGGTAATTGGTCACTCGGAGAGAAGGCAATATTTTCAGGAAACCTATCCCCTTATCAACAAGAAAGTGCAAGCAGCCTTGACAGCGGGTCTGATACCGATAATGTGCATTGGCGAAACCTTATCAGAGAGGGAAAAGGGAAAGACCTTTGAAGTAATCAAAAATCAGATTACCGAGGGGCTTAAGGGTCTCCAGATAAATAAAAGCGAACAGCTGGTTATCGCTTACGAACCCATTTGGGCTATAGGAACCGGACACACGGCTACCCCAGAGCAGGCCGAGGAGGTGCATGGCTTCATCAGGGAGCTTATCAGAAGAGCCTGTGGAAAGGGGATAGCTAACGGGCTGAGGATACAATACGGCGGGAGCGTCAAGCCAGAGAATATGGCAGAGCTCATGGCGATGCCCGATATTGATGGAGCACTGGTGGGAGGCGCCAGCCTCAAGCCAGACTCCTTCGCTCGCATTGTAAAATACGACCAATAAAATCTACTTGACAACGAAAACCTAAGTTATTAATATAAAAAAGATAGTAGTATATTCCCTATTAAAGGCTGGAGCAAAGAGATGGTTACTTTTTTGAGCATAATTCACATTCTGGTTTGTTTGATTCTGATTATGGTGGTGCTTCTCCAGAGAGGCGCGCGAGCCGACCTGGCGGGTGCTTTTGGTGGTGGGGGAAGCCACACCGCCTTCGGGAGTCGGGGAGCTGCTACCTTCCTGTCCAAGATGACCACGGTGGCAGCCATAATCTTTATGCTGACCTCTTTGGCATTAGCTATCCTCTCCTCTCGAGCTCCAAGCTCGGTGCTGGAGGAGGCTTCGCCGCCTCAGCAGGAAGAGCCCGCCAAACAGCCGGTGCAAAAATAGGGGATATAACTCTAAGCCTACAATTGCAATTTGAGTTCAGTGCCGAAGTGGCGGAACTGGTAGACGCGCTGCCTTGAGGGGGCAGTGGGGAACTTCCCTGTGGGGGTTCGAGTCCCCCCTTCGGCACCATTTCTTCTTTAGCCTTTCATAAAGTCATTAAAATAAGATAGTTGAAAATATAATCAGTTTTGTAATATTTTACTCTTTGAAATTTAAGAGGATTGTCTATAAAAAATGGGCTAATCAGAGAAAGCAGAAAATTACTGAGTTTGGAGGGCAGCTCGTCGCTTCTTGGCATCAATTATTTCCGGAATACCAGGGTCAGCTTCTTTCCAGAGGTCGAGGAAGGTCTGATAGTGCTTGGTGGCTTTGCCCTTCCTAAGCATATGATTCTATCATTAACTTCGAAAAATAAGTTTCCACCGGCCGCATGCATCCCATTGTGGAAAGAAGTCCTATGAAGTGCTAAAATAGAAACCTTCTGCCATGCAAACTATGTTTTCCCATGTATGAAATATCAAACATGTTTAACGGAAATCAAGCGAAAGCATCTGATAGATAGATTCAATGTGCCTTTTTATACCGAGATGTCTGACCTGCTTCAGTCAGACCGATCACTTCTGTAACATAGCCAGACTCATCACGCACAAATTGAAACCGTAAATAATAAAAACCATCGATCATGAACTTGTCGTCACCCATGGGGATCAATTTGTAGACCTTGCCACTGTCTCTCTGGTATTCCAAATGATCATCGGCAACAGTGAACTTACGCGGACCGTACACACCGACATACTTTCGCAATTCCGACGGACTAAGTACGACCGGATTACGTTGAGCTTCTAGTCCCTGAATCGCCCATTCAATTTTGACTTTGCGGCTGTCAGTAGTGCACTTTTTCGCAAGCGCCTTCAATGCCTCCAGATGTGCCACTACTAACGCTTCATCTGCTGATACATTGATGTCCGCCTGCACGCCGACGCCCTCCCAGTCGGTGCCAGTAATAGGGTTAATCGCCCTCCCATAAGGGATTGTAATCATAAGATTGTATGCCGAAAGTGGATACCCTTCCGACGGGTGTGCCGCGCCGAGAGTGGTTTCACCAATGATCTTGGCACGTTTTAGATTCTTCATGTCATACGCGAATTCCTCAGCCGCCGAGGGAGTGCTACTGCTCGTCAGGATATAGAGCTTAACCTCAGTTAATCGGGGGCCCGGCACGAAGGCATGGCTCCAAAATTGCTGGACTGTGTCATTCTTACGGATGTAAAAGTTGTTTAGATGAACCGGCTCGTCTAAAAAGTAGCTTGCGAGCAGCTGGACCATACTTGGCGAACCTCCGAGGGTTTGCCGCAAATCTATGATAATGGCGTCACTATATGCGAGGAAATTCATGGTTGCCGCTGCCGTATTGCCGCCCCACTCCGCGTTGCAGAACTGATTCATCTGGAGATAGCCAACATTGCCCGGCAGCCGCTCAACTCTGACGAAACCGAAATTTTCGTATGCATCTTCTTTAAGCCATTCCTGTTTATCCTCTTTGGATATGGTATCCTCATCGGCAGACGTGAAGAATTCATCAGGCTCATATCGAACTCTGATATGCATGTCATCGCTGACATTTCGCAAGTCTTCGGTCAGCTTTTGAGCAAATTCTACAGTTGATGTAATGCTAGCATATGACCCGTTCTTGTATTGTTCCCTCAGGCATTTCTCCATTTCTCTGGCCATGTCGGGAAAGACATATACCTCATTTAATGCCTTCGCGATATGGTCAATAATTTCAAGCTGGACCTTAGCATCAATAATTTTGTCGCTATCACTCACTATCGGGACGGCAAAAACAGAACAAACAGCAATCAGCATAAAAATAACAATTGAACATCCCACTAAACACAATGCTTGAATAACACGACAGGTAGCTGGAATTTGTTGAAATTCCTTATTATCTGCCATAATTTACCTCCTTAATGAATTTTGCAATTAAATGCCACCTTGAGCAAATTTAATAGGAAGTTCCCTTTGCAGGTGCTTGACAGATTTCTCATGATTTTGCTCGATTTTCACTTACAGATGTCTTTTAAAAAAACAATATTATACCATAAATAATAAAACAGTAAGCCAGAAAACATATTCCTCAATGTAATAATAGAGCATTCAATAGAGAACAGTTTTAATCAGCCTAAGACGGCACTTATCTGTTCACGAATGATACATGTGAGACTACTGAATGGGGCATAATTTAATATTTCACGCAGTTTTCTTTTAAATGACTTCTTATAGAAAAATGTCGCTAAATAATTAATTATTCCACATACGGCTCCTTAAATTGGATAGCTAAGTAGCGTCTTATTTTAAAATTAGCTAATTAACCTATACAGAAAATTACTGGGTTTGGATGGCTTCTCGTCGCCTCTTGGCATTGATTAATTTAGCAATACCAGGGTCAGCGTGTTTTTTATTCGAAGCGTGGTATTCTTATCAAATATCTTTTTATCCCATGAAGAATCCCTTGCGATGCGAAAGGCCTAACACCTTCAGGCAATCTGAACAATAATAAAGGTAGCGCCTTCCTAAAAAAGATTTAATTTCACGCATATAAATCTTTTTGATTTCCGTTGAGCAATATGGACATATTGGATTCTTTACATCTGATGGCCGAGCGGTCATCTCGTCCGCTTGTTCTTCAAGCCTTATCATTTTCTCTTTCCCCCAATTTTGCCATTGACATTATTGTTAGTCCGATAATGCCTCTCGGGCACGCATCAGACTATTTATTAGCAAACCCGTTTTTGGATGAAAGTTTACTTATGTCGAACGGCTTGGATTACTTGCTTCATGTGGAGCGTCGTGGAATACTAAGTTAGCTGCACTTGTTGGTTGAGTGTCTTTATGCTTCCTCTTTGGTAGGGTCAGTAACTCTTCCTATGAACAAGATGCTGCCCGTGAGATTTTCACGAATGAGAAAGATAAACGGATGGTCAGCACGAAAAGTCAGCGGAGGCGCGGATAGCGCCTTTGTCACCACTGCTGTTGCTGCAGCCGCTTCAGTTCCTTCCTCGTTTACATCAACGAATGCCTTATGAATAACAGCTGCTATATACAACCAGTTCGGGTTGCCATCCATGCCTGCAAAATTAGCCTTGTTCATGTCGAAGGCTTCGCTCATGCCCATTGATATAAGAGCCTTGTCCAACCTGAATTCAGATGTCATCTTGAATTTTGGTAGGAAAACCATGACCTCTTGCTCGCTGAGGTGGGCGGTCCATTTCCTCAGGTTCTCCACTGTTAGGTTCTTCTCTATCTCCGAGAGGCCATTGACTTGTTTGGGTAACAGTACAAGCATCGAAATGTCATCCCCAATGTAGGGGAGTTCAAGAATCTGTAAAGATTGATCTTCTGCATATCCAAACTTTTGCTTTTGGCTCATAGTAGGAACTTGAATTGTCTCTCTTGACAACAAACGAAAAGGCGCATTCTCTGTTTGTTTCTCTTTAAACTGGCTGGCCCAGTTTCCTTTGAAATAGATTGCATTGACCAGAACAAGACGAGTCAATGCATCCAGAACACCCGGTTGGATGAGGTCCCTGATTTTGTTCTTAGTTTTTTCTTCAACCCATTCGTTTATCAGCTTGGAGGCTGCTTCGTGAGCTGTCTTGTAATCCACAGGGGTAATTAGCACTCCATAGCATTCCTTTATTAATGCAAGATACTCTTTGAGGAAGGGATAGTCTTTCTGCGGCCATAGCGAATTGGCAACATTCAATTGGATGTTTCCCTTCTCCTGGACAGCATTCAAGTGAGATTCAAGCCTGGCGAACGCTGAATGGAGCTGCTGCTGTTCCAATGAAAAACGAAGTGTATCGGCCATTTGCTTGGCAGTATTCTCTCGGGCGCCAGCGTAGGTCATGGCCAGGGCTGTAGATATACTGTACGGCGATAGGAACAAATTACCTTCGGTACTCCTGAGCTGCCGGTAGAGTTCAAGAGCGAATGCTGTGTTGCCTTCCACTACTATTTTAAGATTTGAGTCGATGTCTGCCAGGGGAAGCGACGGGGATAAAACGCTCACCATAGTTAACAAGAGTGATAAGATTCGAGTATGGCGCTTCATCTTTTCCTCCTCTTTAACGCCTGAAGGTTTCTAAATAGTATACAATAAATAATTAAGGTTTGAAATGTAATATTTTAGGCCGCTTTTCACTCTGGGCATGAATTTGTTAATATGACCTATACCATCTTTATCCCGCTATTCCTCTTTCAATCTTCCCCATTACCTATCGATGGCTAATACTTCAGTTCGCTAAGGATCAACAGCCATCCCTTGCCGGGTTCAACAGGTATCTCATCCGTCGGAATAAAGATAGCTGAATCTTGAAAGTCTTCAATACGAGGCGCTAAAAGCATGGCTTTTTCCGCATCTACCCCCAGAGCATCCCAATCTATATCAAGCCGGATGTTTACCTGTTCTTCCGCCCAGCTTGCAATGGAAATCAACACCTCATCCTTTTTGACATAAGCCGTAGCCAGGATGTCCTTATGGTTGGTCTTAACCGGGCAGGAAGGAACCCAGTATCCGACCATTTCTGAATTTTGAATACCAAAATCATCCCATACTTTCCAAATATGGGTAGGGTCCCCTGACCAGGGAAGGCGGGCTGTCATGCCGTACAGCATACCGCGCCAGGGATTGCCCCCATCCTGCAGCATCTCGCCCATGACCCCAAAGGGGATACCGGACATCTCCACCAGCCAGAAGTCCGGAGAGGCATCATAGTCAAAATATTCACCAAACCAGATGCGGTTTAAATAAGGGAAATGTTCCAGATAAAGATTGGCACTGTTGGCGAATCCATCCCTCACATTAAATTGATTCGCCGAATGCAGATCGATGAGAGCACCCTTGCAGCCGCGGTCGAGAATTTTTCTCACCCGCTTCATGATGGTGCGGTCAAAGGCGACATCATCAATGTAAAGTCCGTCAATGCCAACATTTTTAACCAGCCAGTTCAGACCCTCAACATAGTAATTATGCCAGCGCGACACCCCGCTGTTAATCACCGCAGCATCTTTCAGTCTGGGAACAAACCAGGCAGCGATATAGCGAGAACCAAGGTGCTCCTGCAGCCATGAAAATCCGCCTCCGGGACCGTAAAACAAAACCTCATCACCTAAACTGCGCAAGGCAAACATTTCTGGTGCCCGGTTGGATAGCTCCCGCACCGTGTAATAAATCTTGACCTTTAATCCCAGCTCATGGGCTTCATCAATATATTTTTTCATCTCTTTCGGGCAGAGAAAAGGATAGTTAATGTAGGGATTTATATCATTGGCATGGTGGACATTAATTGTATTGGCACCTGTGTCGGCTATTTCCTTTGCCGGCTTGAACTGGTGATAAAAACGCGTGTTCCACTGACCTTGTGTGTCAAGGGTTTTAAAGGGAGTTAACAGCAAACTGAAGTTAAAATGGAGCTCCTCCCCTACTCCGATTGTTCGGGGACCGCTGTATGAGCTTATCAAAAAAGTATCTTCCTCTGTTTCTTTAAAAGCACATCCCCCGTTCCCTTCGTTGTACCAGGATGGAGGCATATTCAGCGGTTTCAACAGATAAAAATTAGTATTGAGGGGACGGGAATAATTCTCATCTTTAAAGCTGCATTGCAGCCCCGCATTGACATCGCCAATCCAGGCAGAGTCCTGATTATGCTTTGGGTCCCACTTCCAATGATATTCAATCGGTCGATACCCTCCTTTAAATCCCATTCCCATCATATATCTGGCAACATCCTTGCGCATCGGGATTTCCAGTCGGATGTCATTGACGCTCATCGTCTCTGCAGTACTTAATGTAACTTTAAAATCAATATATCCGTCAAATTCCATCCGGGTATGACAGTCCATCATTAAAGACCCGGCTGAACTGGTAGATTCCCAGGTAATGGCACCAGGTGCTTGCTTCACAATCTTTACTCCGCCTCCCTCCCAGGCAAAAATTTCATCCTCCGTGCTTTTTACCATGAGGTTTATCGGCGCCGTGAGGATTTCCCGTCCCTTACCAACAAGATGGGTCATTTCAGCAGCAAACAGACTCTGTATGCTTTGGGGAAATCCGGTGTTATCAATGGCTACGCTCCGCCCCAGGCAACTTACGATGTTCCCGTTTACCTTCATCGGGGTAAATGGGTCGACAATTTTATCATCTAGGGCAATGGTCGAATCAATCCAGCGCAATCGCGAATGTCGCCAAGGCTCGCTATCACCGGCATCCTCTAAGGCTTCATTTTTAATATTCAATACGATTTTCACTACATTAGCTTCCATCCCTTTAGGAGCAACTATTACTTCACCTGTATATTCACCGAGAGGAATGTCCTGCGGAATCTGGACTCCACACCATAGGGCTTGAATTTTGCCTTTATCTATTGGACATACCTTGTCAAATTTTCGCCCGGTCCAGTCCACTCCTCCGGTATTAAAGCAACTAAATGCAGAATCAGGAATAATCGTGCCGGTGTGGGCGGATTTCATTCCATTGAAGTGCACATCTATATCCTCAATCGCCTCTCCACATGCAAAGACGCCGATTTGAAAGGCATAAAACTCACCTCGTGCCGCATCACCTCGAAAAGTAGTCTGAGGCCCTTTCTTTATCCATCTGAGAGGCAAATCGTCAGTCATTCTGATGGGATATTTGCGGTCTTCCGGAAACAGGAGATAAGATGATTTCGGATGTTTCCGCAGGAGGGCATTCACTTCGTCTGATGTGGCAATAATCTCCATAGGATAAAAGCTGTTAAACTCATCGATGGCCTGTATCTCCAGAACCTGTGCTTGAGGAAAAATATTCTTTTTCTTCCCTGTTAACAAGTCCGGTGTTAGTCCATGCCGTTGAAGCCACTCTGCCCCGGCAGTCTGTTCGGGCTCGGGGTAAGTAACCGTGGGATAATTACTCCGCCCCGACACTTCATAGAGCAAGTAATACACATAATACTTACCAGGTACGGTCTGCGGCTGGAACACCAGGTCACCAAACTCCCGATTGATTTCCACGCGGCATACATTATTTATGCGGCGGTTGGTTTTGGCATCAATAATAATGATATCTTTCTTTTCAGGGTTATAGTCTCTTCTGCGCCAGGGAATATGAACCCATACTGCATCTGCGCTTTTGGAGACCTGCACTACAGCCCGATGATTGCCAAACAAATCTGCATCCCATGTTCCAGTTCCGTAAGGGACCTCTTCTGCAGAAGGATGCGTCATGGGAGCGATAAGTATAAGGAGTAATGCAGTAAGAATCATTCTTTGCGACATTGACTATTCTCCTTTTATAATTATGTGCCAAATCTTTAATCTATAATTACAAAATCATTTTTATCTTAAAACTGGATACCAGATTCTCCTGCCTGCTTGATTATTTCCAGCACCTCTTCAGGAGGCTTCTCTTTTTCCAATAGCTGCCTTGCCTTTTCATGCTCGCCGAAATATTGGAGAATCAACCCACCAAAGTATTGGTTTTTGCGCTGCTCTTTCCAATGCGTAAGGGTGTAATCATAGATAGCCTTTCTCATTTCCTCAGCTTTGTTCTTATCTCCTAATTTGTCATAACAAAGGGCGATGAGATAGTCCTGCATTCTGAAATCGGGCTCATAAGGGCTGCCTGTTCCAAGGTTTTCCGGATACCTTTTTGACCCTTCAAGATATTTGATAGCGGAGAGGAAATTCGCCTCTTTTATATTTTTCAAGGCAAGCTCAATCTGGCACTTCACGAACATGCTGTAAATTTCGGTTGCCCCTTCGGAGGGAAGCGCCACGGTGTTCTCCAGCATGTCCAGCGCCTCCTGGTAGAATTTGCTTTTGACCAGTGTGCGGATCAGGTCAATTCTTATTAATCCTTTGTCGGGAAATGTTGAAGCGGCTTCC
Organism: Candidatus Aminicenantota bacterium; assembly: GCA_029880275.1. GTDB lineage: Bacteria > Acidobacteriota > B3-B38 > Guanabaribacteriales > B3-B38 > Guanabaribacterium. The sequence continues at coordinate 12,592 of JAOUOQ010000030.1, forward strand.
CTTGCCAAAGCCAAAGACTCATCAAACATCCCCAGTTCATTGTAATAGCTGATCAGATGGTGCCAGTTCCTCCAGCTCTCAGGGTCTATTTTTAGCGCGGTTTCAAAATCCTCCAGAGCTTTCTGCGAATTAATTTCTTTATAAAGATGTCCCCGGGTGAGGTAGAAGGGAGCAAAATCGGGACTGCCGCATTTATCAAACAGCTCTCGTGCTTCCTGTATCCTTCCCTTGCTCCAATAAATAAGACCGAGATAGTAGCTTGCTTTCCAGTCGGCTGGCTGATTGTCAATAGCCCACTGGAAGACTGGAATTGACTCCTCACGAAAGGGAAAAACCAGCCACGGTGAAAGGTTTTGTGCTTTGTTCAGATACATCCGGCTCTCTGAGGGAGCTTCATTCTTGAGGAGATACGCCAGCCAATAATAGACGGTGGGATATTCCGGTGCATGTGTGAGCAGTTTCACAGCATCGGCATTGAGGCCGAGCTTTACATAATACAAAGACATCTCAAGATAATTCTCCTGCGGCAGTTCATTGCGAATCATGGATTGGAATTTGTTCATGTTTTTCTGATTGGGATGTAAAAGATAAAGCTCAAATCGAGCCAGATGATTAAGCGGGTCAATCTCCAGAACCTGGTCAAGTATTTTGCTGGCTTTTTCGGGTTGGTTCAGTAATCGGTAAGTTATGGCCATAACTTGATAGGCGTTAATATTGTATTTATTAAAATCAAGGGCACGCTGGGCATATTCCAGAGCTAAATCTAAATTTTCCTCTAAAAGATGAATTTCCGCCAACTGGCAGTATGCCCCGGAACGATATTTCGTTGAGCGAGCTGCCCAGCCCAGGGTCTCTTTGGCATCGACCAGATTTCCCTGGCGGCGAGAGATGACACCATATATATAATTAGCTTCGGGGTCATACATCACATTTTCCACTGCTTTGCGGGCATAGGTGAGAGCTTTTTCATATTCACCTCTGCGAAGATAGAGTTCGGCGACACGACTGAGCGCACGCGTGTGGAGGGGGTCTTCCTCCAAACAAGCCAGAT
>JAOUOQ010000182.1 GCA_029880275.1 Candidatus Aminicenantota bacterium
GGTGGGCAAGGCTATGGGGTTGAGTGAGGCGGAGGTGAACGAGTTTACCTCACGAATACCCTATGCCCGGGCGGGCGACCTGACCAGCCTCAAGGAGAAGTATGTTGAGTGCAGACATCTGCAGACGGAGAGCGAGCCGCTGAGGACCGTGCTGTCCCTCGGGCAGAGAATCGCCGAGTTTCCCCGACACCTCTCCATCCACTGCGGGGGCATAGTCATCACCCCTGGTCCCATCACCGATTATGCCCCGCTGGAGAGGTCGAGCAAGGGATTGGTGATCACTCAGTATGATATGTTCCCCATTGAAGACCTGGGTCTGGTGAAGATCGACCTTCTGGGAAACCGCTCCCTGGCAGTGCTCATGGACACCCTGGAGTCAGCCAAAATCAACACGGGGAGCCCACCGGATGTGTACCATTTCCCCGTTCTTTTCAAGGACAGGAATGTCAGGGAGCTGATAAGAAATGGCAGGACAATGGGATGCTTCTACATAGAGTCACCGGCCATGAGAAGCCTGTTGAGGAAATTGAAGGTGGAGACCTTTGAGATGCTCACCGCAGCCAGCTCGGTCATCAGACCGGGGGTGGCGGAGAGCGGAATGATGAACGAGTTCATAGAGAGGCATCTTGACCCCTCAAAGGTGACCTATCTCCATCCCAAGCTGGAGGAACTGCTGAGGGAGACCTACGGGGTGATGGTCTATCAGGAGGATGTGATCAAGGTAGCCCACCATCTGGCGGGCATGTCCCTGGGGGAGGCGGACCTGCTGAGGAGAGCCATGAGCGGAAAGATGCGGTCAAGGGAAGCCATGGCGAGGCTGGAGAGCAGGTTTGTATCCTCGTGCGCGGAAAGGGGGGTGGATAGAACGATAGCCCGGGAGGTGTGGCGTCAGATTGCCAGCTTTGCCGGATATGCCTTCTGCAAGGCTCATTCAGCATCGTTCGCCATGCTGAGCTTTCAGGTGGCGTATCTGAAGCACTATTTTCCCGCCGAGTTCATGGCGGCGGTCATCTCCAACATGGGTGGATTCTACGGAACCTCTGCCTACATCCAGGAAGCAAGGAGAATAGGTCTTGAAATCCTGCCGCCCTGTGTTAATCGCAGTGAGCTCCAGTACACCGGTCGGGGAAATCAGGTCAGGGTGGGGCTGATGCAGGTAAAGGGGTTGACTGCGAGCTCAATAAAGTCAATAGTGCAGGCACGGGAGAGAGGATGGTATAAATCCCTCTCCGACCTGATAGTGCGAGCCACGGTCGGCTATGAGGAGCTGAGGAACCTCATCAGGGTAGGGGCATGCGACTGCTTCGGGAAGAGCAGACCCGAGCTGCTATGGATGCTGGATATGAGCTACACCCGGCTCCGCAGCGACCTTTCCCTCTCCCTGTTCAGAGAGGATATTGCCCCCAAGATTCCGGAGGTGGAGGATTACTCAGCCCTGGAAAAATGCCGCATTGAGTCAGAGCTGCTCGGCTTCCCCTTGACCAGGCATCCTCTGGAGATTTATCATGATGAGATAGTGCAGTGGCATCCAGTCCCGGCGGATAGAATGATGAGCTATGTGGACAGGAGGGTCACCATGGCGGGCTGGCTGATAGCTGCCAAGAGGGTCCGGTGCAGGAAATCGGGGAACTATATGAAATTCATGTCCATGGAAGACCTGACAGGGACTTATGAGGTGACCTTGTTTCCCAGAGTTTACTCAAGGTACGGGCATCTCACGGTGGATAGGGGTCCCTATGTTTTCGAGGGGAAAGTCCAGGATGACTTCGGCGCTTGCAGCCTGATAGCTAATAGGGTGAGGGTTCTTGAAAATGGCTTTCTTGCTGAAACTAATTTATGGCGATAAGAGGGAAACTAAGAAATACTTCTCTAAATTTCTCTATTACCCCAGCTTTAAAAAGAACCTATAAAGACTGCAGGGTTAAAGGAAGCATTACTTTTCTCATCTTTGCCACTAATTATTTCATATAACCAGTGTTATCTTCTGCTTAACCTTTTGTTATATATAATAGAGGATATTGTTTTAATACTGGCTGTTATGCTCTCTTTATAAGAAATAACCGGAGGGAGATAGATTTTTTTCTTGCCATAAATAAGCAAAGAAAGGGAGGGAAAATCTATCTCGCCTCCGGGTTTGTATCTATTTTCTGTCTTTATTGATAGAAACAGAAAAAATCCTTTATATTCGGCGTCCAAAATACTCACTTCAGCATGCTGTTTCCCCTAACGATATTAGGATTGATTTATTATATATAATATATTAAAATTATATATTGACTTAACGATTAATTTATGTTAGTAATTAACTTTGAACCCGGAGGGAGATAGCTTTTAGCCTTTGCCAAAGGTGGGAAAATGCAAGGAAGCGGATTCTCTACCTCACCTCCGGGTACCTATATAATAAGTGCTGATTTAATAAGTTCCTTTATCATTTTCGCCTCCTTAAGCATGTCAATAATAATTTTAGCAACAGGAATAGTAATTGTCAAGAGATAATTTCAATAAAGGTGGAATTTATTATGAACGATATTAAAACCAGACTTCAGGAAATAGTAGGCTCTAATATTTCCAAATTTTCTCGCATGATTGACGAAAACAGACAAACTATCGATAATTACCTATTGGGCAGAATGCCTCGCGGAGCGTTTTTGAAAAAATTGGCAGAAAAGATTAATATCAATATTAATTGGCTCTTAACTGGAGTCGGACCGAAAGAACTTTCAGCCACAGTGGTGGCAGAAGAAAAAGCTCTTTACAAAACTCCCAATATAAATGTCATCACCCGTCAGGAATACAAAAAGGTTCTCCAGGATTCAAGCTTTTCTGAGGACTGCATACCTATACCGATCATATCAGAGCCGATCGTTGCCAGTGACCCTCTACGTGTTAAGGACAAAGATATCGAAGGCTTTGTTTTTATCAATCATCAGTGGCTTAAGCGAGGGCACACCTATCTTTGCTTCCAAGTCCATTACAACTGCATGCATCCTATCATTTGTGAGGGATTTATCGTCGCTATTGACCTCAACGAAAACGAACCCCTGAAGTTGAAGCACCAGATTGTAGCTACCCGCTACGAAGACGGTGTCTACCTGAATTACTTGATTCTGACCGAGAACGAATATGTACTGCTACCCCACAATACGACAGAATATAAACCAATTGTGATATCAAGGACAGCACCAAATCCCATTATTGGTAAAGTATGCTGGTGGTGGGGCAAACAAAAATAGAAATTATATATAACAAGAATCGGCATCATATCACTTGCCCATACCTGCCAGCATGATATTACGCTTCATCACCGCACTTCTTGCACCGTGAGGGAACATTTCCTGCTTGCCAGTTGCTTCTTGCCAAGCTAAATTAATTCGCCATATTATGATGACGCTCCATTCTGTTTCGCTTCATGTTCTTTCATGATGGCGATAAGCTATACCACTTAGCTTAAAGTTCTCTCTTTGCACCAGCCCAGAGAACCAAGCTTCTTCAATAAGCTGAAGCCTTCGCCACTTGCGATAATAAAAGCACAATGGAGAGCCAACCCTTACCGACCACCAAATAATAGAGAACTTTCCTTTAAAACACCTTTAAAAAGCTCCTCTTTTGTTTTAGAATTAGTATAAAATCGGTAAACAATAGGAGGTGCAAAAGAAAATGGCAACCTATATCCTGGTAACCAAGCTCTCCCCTGAGCTCACCAGCAAACTGGAGCAGAGGGAGGAGATTGGGAAGCGATGGCATGAAATTGTAAAGAGCAAGTGCCCCGAGGTGAAATGGTTAGGTCACTATGCCCTGCTCGGTCCCTACGATTTTCTTGATATCTACGAAGCCCCCGACGAAACGGTAGCCGCAAAGGTCTCCCTTCTCACCCTGGCCCATGGGGCGATGGTCGCTGAAAGCTGGACAGCCATCCCCTACCGCAAATTTCTGGATTTGGTGAAAGAGCTCTGATAGCGGATATGCTTCTCTATTAAAAGCGTAGCTGCTTTGTAAAGAGTGTAGGAATACTTAGTCTCCCAGAAGGTAAGCCTCTGTATCTCTGCTCTATTCTT
>JAOUOQ010000183.1 GCA_029880275.1 Candidatus Aminicenantota bacterium
GACTTCCGCCAACAAGCCCTGCGATATGGCATCAATCGCGTCGATGCCATCCTCCTTACCCATGCCCATGCCGACCATATCTTCGGGCTGGATGAGATGCGAATATACAACTATCTTCAGGAAGGTGCTATACCCTGCTATGGCAATCGCCTCACTATCAACCGCCTGAGGGAGATCTTCAAATACATCTTCACCGCCTCCCCCGACAGTACGGGGGTCCCTAAGATAATCACCCATATTGTTGAAGGGAAGTTCAAGCTATTCGGTCAGGAGATAAGTCCCATAGAGGTCTATCATGGGGATTCAAAGATTCTGGGCTATAGGATAGGCTCCCTGGCTTATATAGCCGACTGCAGTCGGATTGAGGAGGACTCCCTTCACCTCCTTCAGGGTTTGAACATCTTCGTCCTGGGGACCCTCCGCTACAAGCCCCATCCGACCCACCTATCTCTCTCGCAGGCTTTAGAGGTGGCGGCCAGAGTGCATTCTCGGCGGACATATCTCACTCACCTGTCGCACGATTTTGAATACACCAAAGTGAGCCAAGAGCTCCCACCAGGCATCCATCTGGCTTACGATGGGCTGGAACTGGTGAGCGATTGACCACCGAACTATGGAAGTGAGCATTATATGTTGATCTTAGATGATATTCAAGACCCGAGGCTGGAAGACCTCTGCCCGGTGGTTACCATAGGCAATTTCGATAGTGTCCATCTGGGGCATCAGAAGGTCATCAATCAGACCATCGCCTTAGCTAAAGCCCAGAGGACCCAAAGCCTGGTGATGACCTTTGCCCCTCATACCAGAAAGCTGCTCAACTCTGAGCATGCCCCACCTCTCATCAACACCTCTTCTCAAAAGCTGGAGCTTATTGATAAACTGGGGGTTGACTTTCTCCTGATGGTCGGCTTTACCGATGACTTCTCCCACACCACCCCGGAAGAGTTTGTGCGCTCGTTTCTGGTTGAGAAGTTGAGGATAAAAGCGGTGTGCCTCAGCTCAAAGTTTCGCTATGGTTATCAGGGCAGAGGCAATATCCACCTGCTGAAGAGGATGGGCAAGGTGCACCAGTTCGAGGTGGTAGAGGTGGAAGCAGTATATATTGACAACCGCCCGGTGGACAGCACCAGAATAAGGGAACTGATAAGGGAGGGGAAGGTTGAAGAGGCTTCGCTCCTTATGGGGAGAGAGTATATGGCCGACGGCAGGGTGACCCGTGGGGTACGGCGGGGGGAGAGCATGGGCTATCCCACGGCAAACATCCAACCGGAGAACGAGCTTCTGCCCGGCTTTGGAATTTACATCACTCGCTGCCTGCTCAAGGGGAATCTCCTGCCCAGTGTTACCAGCCTGGGAGTGAGACCGACCTTCGGGGAAAACATTCCCACTCTGGAAACCCATATCCTCAACTTCTCTCAGCAAATCTACGGGGAACCCATCAGGCTCTACTTCATAAAAAAGCTCCGCGATGAGATGAAGTTCCCCCATCCAGACAGCCTGCGGGAGCAAATCTGCCGGGATGTGCAGGCGGCAACCGAATATTTTAAAAAGAACAAGCCCCAACCCTAAACCTAAGGCAAAGCCCAGGGCTTTATTATTCTATTAAGAGGGTTTGTCCTTCTTCCAGAGGGATTCCCAGCGGGCACGGGATTCCTCGTCGGCACGACTTCTCTTATCGCTCTCCCCTTCTCGGCTGCCGAGGGTAAAGAAGCCACAGAAGTTGGCTTTATCCCGGTCAGTCACCCATTCGGCGGCTGGCTCCAGACACTTGTTATGAGCATGCTCGCTGTAGAACTGACAGTTGAAACAGCAGTGCACATCCGACGAGCACTGCGGGCAGTACTCTTCTCTTGAAGAAGGACAATAATCCTCCTCAAACTCATATCCGCAGCAATAACACCTTGCCATAGATAAATATCCCCGAAGATAATAAATTTGGGCTTATTACCAAATATTCGTGCATCTCGTGACCATTTTTTCACCGGCTATTTTAGAGAATTGTAAGCCAAAACTGGCTCGAAGTAAAGCTCTCAATGATAAAAAAATACAGCCTCTGTTCCAGCTCTAAAAATGTTTATTAACCTATGGGGAGAGGCAAGAGTAAGAGCGAAAATTAGCGTTAAAAGCGCTGATATTTTAGTAAGCCCGTCAAATCAGACATAAAATATATCATTGAGCAAATACTCAATTAGCAAAGCACTTCATAGCTTACCACAGAATTACTTGATTTTTGTAAGTGCTTAATAATCATATAAAAAGAGGGCCCAGCAAAACTTTTTTTCAGAGTCTCAAGGAGGCGAAACGAGACTTGTTAAAGGAAGGAAAAAACAGAATTTTCTGCTGGACCCTCCTTTGATATAAAGTATATCACATTTTTCATGGCTTGTCAACAATTTTTTTTCTAATTTTAATTCGCAATAAAATAATTCTGCCTTCTTTCCAGAAGCATCGCCCGATAGGGTAATTTTTGGCTCATGGAGAGATAGTTTATTTCTTTATTTTCGTGTAAAAAGATATGTTGGGATTCAAACTCATATAGCACACTGACTAAGAATAATATGCCATGAAATCACTTGATTCATAAAATGATAATGCCTACAACACTGAGAGGGTCCAGCGTCTCTCTCTTTCAGAGTCTCAAGGAGGCGAAACGAGACTTCTTAAAGGAAGGAAAAACAGATTTGACCACTGGACCCTCCTTTGATATAAAGTATATCATAAATATTTATTTCCTGTCAACAATTTTTTTTCTATTCTTAATGCTCGCTATAAGAATCCCGCCTTCCTCCCCGCAACACTAACGGATAGGATAATTTTTGGATTATTACGATATAATCTTTGTTCCATCCCGCCTTTTATTAATAATGTAAGTCAAATCTTAAAAAATCTCGTGAATGGCCAACCGAGGAATTTGATTCTTTCTTTTCCAATAATTAAAGAACCCAGGTACCGAAATATTATAAATATTAATCCTGCGCCCCCCCAAAGGTGCCATGATTTCTCTAATTTTTGAAATAGGTTTTGCCCTTCACCATATCGGATTGCTAAAATAATAATAGAAACTTCAATTATTAAAAATATTATAATAACAATGCTTAATCTCCAGAATACTGACCATTTTAATGGTCTTTCCCTTATAATTTTTTCAATTTTAGCAATAATTCCTCCCAAATCTCTAATAACTGCATTAAGGGATTCTACCTTTATTCTCTCTACATTACCTCTAATGCCTTTTTTATATATATCCCATTCTATACCAGTAGATTGGTCACGATTTATCCTGCCACTGCTATATTTATTAATAAAGGATTCCAATATAGGAAATTTTTCATTAAGCTCTTCTTGCAGCTTTTGCAGTTTCTCGATATAACTAAAGCGATTATCAGGTATTCTTTCATTAAGATAATAACGACAAAGTTCTCTGTATTCTCCTATTTTATATCTAAATTCCTTTAATTTCTCTAATAATTCACTTTTCTTCATGATGCACAGAATATTTGTTAGAGATTACTGTTTCAAGAAGCAATAATATTTATCTTATTTTAAGATATTCCTTAAATTTTCCCGCTCTTTCTTAGCGGTAATAACTACCTTTGGGTATATTTTAACCTAACATCTTAAGCTTATCAATAAAAAAATCGGAGGGGGGTTGCCCCTCCGATCAAATTTATCTGCCCTTCACCTGTTGGAGAAGGAAGTTATCTACCCCGTTTAATGTGCTCAATCATCAACTAGTTGAGGCCAAAGCAGCTGGGCCAGGGCGGCGCTTCCATAGCAGAGGGTATTGAACTGCGATTCGAGGGTCCAGCAGTTTTGCCCCGTATGCTGCATCAGGAAGCAGAGGAGGATAAATCCTCTCCCCATGCCCAGGCTGCTATATCGGAACAAGAGCAGCAGGTACATGTGCTGCTACTTAAATAATAGATGTCTCTCAGCAGCAATCACCGTTCTTCGCAGTGATACTGGTTATTGAAGTAATCAAGCGCTTCCCAGTGTGCAGAAGCCACTTGCTTCTGTTCTGTCGAGTC
>JAOUOQ010000184.1 GCA_029880275.1 Candidatus Aminicenantota bacterium
TTGGCAGCTCAATACCTGGGGGACCCCACCTTATGGAAGCTCATCTGGGAAGCCAACCCTGAGTTGACCGAGCCTAACCGCCTGGTTGTGGGACAGAAGCTGGTTATCCCCTCACCTCCCAAGCCCCCTGCTCCCCCTGAGGAGAAGGTTGTACCCCCCGAGAAGCCTGAGGAGGAGATAGTCACCCCCGAGAAACCAGAAGAAGAGATAGCCCCTCCGGCAAAGGAAGTGGAAGCCCCACCCCCGCCGAGGATTACCCGTCCCCCGGTGGCCTTAGAGCCAGTAGCTAACCTAACCGATATGTATTGCGCCGAGATTGTGCTTCCTGAAGGCGGCGACCATGAGATTCAAATTGTGGGTGCTGAAGAAGCAGGCACGGTCGGTTTGGCGGAAGGGGACATAGTGTATCTCAATCAGGGAAGTGCCTTCGGGCTGCGTCCTGGAGACCAGCTGGCTGTTTTACGAGATGAGAGGTCGATAATCCATCCCAAGACCGGCGGGAAACTGGGGGTGGCAGTGAGCCAGCGAGGAGTGGTTCAGGTGTTGGTCACCGAGACCAATTCCGCCATTGCTCGGGTGATCAGCTCATGCGCTGTCATAGAGCTCAACGACTGGTTGCGCCCCTTTGTCCAGGTTCCTGTTCCCCTGTCCGCCAAGATTCCCCCACCGGAGAAGTTCGTACCCATTGCCGAGGGGGATACCATCGGATATATCGTGAGCGTGAAGGATGATATGGTAAATTTCGGCGAGGGGAATATCGTTAATATCGATCTGGGTAAGGAAGATGGGGTTGCTCCGGGTGATATATACTACATCTTTCGCAGCGCGACCGAGCAGAAAATAGCCATCATCCTCGGGCAGTTGATAGTCTTAATGGTGGAGGAAAAGACGGCTACCGGAAAGGTAATTTATTCCTTACAAGAGCTTGAGGTTGGCGACCAGGTGGTGAAGAAGCTCTAAGACTCTTTTTGCATCCTCATTACAGCAAAGGGACATCAGGAGGGCTCTTCCTCCTCGCCAAATACCTGGGCGGAGAATACCTCCATAATGGTCCCTTTTTCCCATGCATTGGGGGGAAGACCCGCTTTAAAGCAGGTATGCTGGAGAAAGGTGATTCTATCCCACCCTTGCTCGGTAGCCACCTGGGGAAGAAGGAGCCCGCGATTGAGCCCCTGCGTGAGGATGAGCCCGTGTTTTCCTACCTCTAGTTCCTCTGCATTGGTGATCACCCTGGGGGGTGAGAGGACCGAGATTTCCAGGGTTACCTGGTCCAGTTCGTCGCTGTCCAGGGGGAGAAAGCGGGGATCACGGGTAGCCGCCGAGACGGCGGCGTCGATAACTGTCTGATAAAGCGGCATATCAGAGATAATATAGCCAATACAGCCCCGCAGTTCTCCTTTCTTTTTAAGGGTTACAAATACGCCCGCCTTCTGTAAAAGGGCTTTGTCCTCGGTATTAAACTCCTTTCGCTTCCCGGTGGTCAGATACTCCTTGATGGTATCCCGGACAAGGGAGAGGAGCTGTTTTTTCTGTGTCTCAGTAAGCTGAGTTATCTCCTCCATAGCAGTTCCTCTCAGTTGATTTTCTCTTTGATAATATAGATGGGCTTCTTTTGAGATTCATAATAAGTGCGAATCATAATCTCCCCCAGAAGACCCATGACAATAAACTGTATCCCAGCCAAAAGGGCTAAGATGGAAAAATAGAGAAGCGGGTTTCCGGTCATATCCATATGTTTAAAGATGCGAAGCCCCAGAACGACGAAGAAGGTCAGGAAGCCCACCAGCACCGAGTACAGCCCCAGCTTGCCGAAGACCTTTATTGGCTGAGTAGAGTAGCTGAGGAAAAACTTTACTGTCAGCAGGTCGAGGAGGACACGGCTGGTACGCGATATCCCGTATTTCGATTTCCCGTATTTTCTCTTGCGGTGGTTTACCACTACCTCGGTAATAGTTGCTCCCACCCATTTCCCCAGGGCGGGGATGAAGCGGTGCATCTCACCGTAGAGTTCAATGTGCTTTATGATATCCCGGCGATAAGCCTTGAGAGTGCATCCGTAGTCATGCAGATTTACAGAGGTTATCATGGAGATGAGCTTGTTGGCGACAATGGAGGGCATGAGGCGCGAAAGGAATTTGTCTTTTCGGTTCTTCCGCCATCCGCTGGCAATGTCGTATCCTTGCTCAATCGCTTCTAACAGACGGGGGATGTCGTGGGGGTCATTCTGCAGGTCGCCGTCCATAGTGACCACTACCTCCCCCTGAGCATGGTGGAATCCGGCTGAAAGAGCAGCGGTCTGCCCAAGGTTGGTCCCAAAGCGTAAAACTTTGATATGGGGCTTCCTCCGGGCAAGCTCTGCCAGGCGGGCAAAGGTATCGTCGGTGCTCCCATCATCGATGAAGATGACCTCATATCCTCCGGCGCGCCTGTGGAGGGTCTCTTCTATCTCTTTAAGGAGCTCGGCAACATTGGGGGCTTCGTTATAAATGGGGATTACCACAGATAGATATATCCCCGAAGGAGCTTCATTATTCATCTGAATATTCCGTTCCTCTTATTATATTTGAAAAACGAGAATATTCAACTAAAAAATCCCCTTGCTCTCCGGTAAGAGTGCTATCTCTTAAATAGGCTTGCGTTTGACCAATCTTAACTTTTGGAGAAGGGTATCACCTCTACCTTCCCCATACCTTCCAGGTCGCTTTTGACCTCCTCTGCCTTGCTCACCACTACGATGAGGAGGTTGGCGGGGTCAAGATACTTCCCGGCTACCCGCTTAACATCTTCCAGGGTTATCTGGTCGATTCTTTCCTGATAAGTCTCCACATATTTTTCACCAAGCCCGTAGAGCTCAATTCCCAGAATCTGGTAAGCAACATCGGAGATGGTTTCGAAACGAGATGGATAGCTGCTGATGAGGTAGTTCTTCGCTGAGGCCAGCTCCTCGGGAGTTATGCCGTTATCATGGATGTCCTTCACGATCTCAAGGGATTCCTGGATCACATTGATGGTGGTCTTATTGGGAGTGAAGGTGGAGACGAGGAAGGGTCCCACCAGCTTCCGGGCGCCGTAGCTGCTGTATATGCCGTAGGTGTAACCCTTCTCCGCGCGGATATGTTTCATCAACCGGGAGAGAAACCCCCCTCCCCCCAGGTTGTAGTTCATTACCTGAAGGCGAAAGTAATCCTTATTGTCCCGGCTGATGCCCAGGTGCCCCATGCGGATCTCGCTCTGAGTGAGGTCGGGCTTATCGATGAGGTAAATATTCAACCCCTGGGGTGGAGCGACCGGAGCCCACCTTCCCTCGGGGAGCTTCCCTTTCTTCCACTGATTGAGCCTGGCGGCAATCTTATCCTTTATCTGTTGAGGATTTATATCCCCGGCCACCACCATCACGGCGTTGTTGGGGATGAAGTACTTCTGATAAAAAGCAAGGATGTCTTCTCTGCTGATGGAGGAAACCGATTCCTCGGTGCCCTCCAGGGGTTGGGCATAGGGATGTTTGCCGAAAAGGAGCTTGTCGAAGCTCTCGCTGGCGATGATCTGAGGTCTATCCTTACTGACCTTTAACTCCCCCAGAAGGCGGCTCTTCAGAATGTCGAGCTCTTTCTCGGGGAAGGTGGGGTTAAGAACAACGTCGCTGAAAATGTCCAGCGCCTGGTCGAACTTCCTGGAGATGGCGCTGATGGAGACATAGGTTCCATCCCAGTTCGAGGAGATGCTCAAACGAGCTCCGATGGAGTCAAGCTCAAGGTCTATCTGCTCGCTGCTGCGGTGGGTGGTTCCCAGCCGGAGCATCTCGTTGGTGATATTAGCCAGCCCGGCTTTCCCCGCAGGGTCGAAGGTGGCTCCGCTCTTTATCAGAAGGTATGCGGTGAACAGCGCCAGCTCGTGGTCTTCCACCATTATCAGCTGAAGACCGTTGTCCAGCTTAGCCCTCACCTGGGGTGGAAGCTTCACCCTTCCAGCCACCTGTGGCTCCAGAAGGGCTGCCATCATTAAAATGGCTATTAAGGTTATTA
>JAOUOQ010000185.1 GCA_029880275.1 Candidatus Aminicenantota bacterium
AGGTGCTTTTCGGCTAAGATTTTAGCCACTGCCAGGGGATGGCTGAGGTAGGGCTCTCCTGATAGCCTCACCTGCCCCCGGTGTTCCCTGGCCGAGAAGATATAGGCTCGCCGAAGCAGGTCGATATCGGCTTCGGGGTTATAGCGAAGAATTTCCTCTACAATATCTTCAAAGCGGACCATCATTGCAATAAAAGCTCTTCGAAATTATTCTTTTAATTAGTATATCAGAAAAGGGGTAGATTGACAAGAGATGAACACACACCAATCACCCCTATTCTCATGGACAGGGGACTCTTTTCTCTTTGCCGATTCCACCCCGGATGATGAGATTCTTTTCTCTATTTACCGGGCAGAGGTGTGGAGAATTTCTTCTCTATCTTCTCCCTGAAATAGGGTCCGGAATTGTAAGTGCAGAAGGGGTAAAGGGTCCCATCAGGGCTTGTGTAGTGAATGACGCACCTTTTCACTCGCTCCACATCGTAGTTGTAAATATCCATAAAGTGCATGCCGCCAACCATCAGGGACCTCCATTTTGGTCCTTCTTCCCCTCTGCCTATATCCTTGTCCATCATCCCGGCCAGCTGGTCGAGGAATTTGGTAAATGTGAGCCCAGGGGGAGCTTGGTCATTTTTGTAGTATTTACGAAATGCATTGAAGGCTTTGATCTTCGAGAACGCCTTAAAGCGGGACTTTCCGGCCTTTCCAGCCAGCTTGTTTAATTCTTTGAGCATGTTGGGGATGTCGACAAACTGGGTGATCGGCTTGGCAGTGTTGAGGGGGTCATCCTTATTGAGGAAGAGGTAGGTGGCCAAGGAGCAGTGGGGATGGCAGGTGATGCATACCGAGTTGAACCCGCGCACCGCCATGAAGAAGCGGGAGAATGGGACAGTGGAGCACAGAGGGTACCAGTCGTCGTCGGAGAACAATCCGGTCTGCTCTTTGAGGTCTTTAGCCAAGTCAGGAAGAGTGTAACGCTGCTTCTCCCTCTGCTTTTCGCTTATCCTTCCAGTAAATGCCACAGGCTGGTAGCTGATGCCTGAAACCGTGTCTATGTTTTCCATAGCCAATTTCAGGATGTCGCCCACCTCATGGTTATTTACCCCTTTGATAATGGTGGGGACGAAAACGATTTTTATGTGTGCCTTTCGGAGGCTATCTATGGCTTTGAGCTTTATGTCGTGGAGGGGTCGACCCCTGGTTTTGAGGTAGACATCGTCACTCACTCCGTCAAGCTGAAGGTAGACGGTATGCAGCCCCGCCTCGGCGCACTTCACGGCAAACTCAGCATCACTCAGATTTATACCATTGGAGGCAATCTGGATATGAGAGAACCCCATATCTCTGGCTGCCCGCAGGGCATCCAGGAACCTGGGATGGAGGGTGGGCTCCCCGCCGGAGAACTGGACTGCCCGAGCCTCCACCGGTTTCGTATTGCGGAGGGATTTTAGCATCACCAGAATCTGCTCGAAGGAGGGCTCGTAGAGGTAGCCGGCGACATTGGAATTGGCGAAACAGACCGGGCAGGTGAGGTCGCAGCGGTTGGTGAGGTCGACATTCCCCAGGGCGGTGTGGCTGGTGTGGAGGTTACACATACCACACTGGTAGGGGCACTTGGTGGCTTTGGTCACTTTGGGATTGGTGAGCCCGTGCCCTTCACCGAAGGTCCACCTTTCGGCTTTAAGATAAAGGTTAACATCAGACCAGTAAATATCCCTGACCCTCCCGTGAACCGGGCACTCCTTTTCCAGCATAACTTTCCCATTTTCTTCAAAGAGGCGCCCCTCGATTACCTTACCACATTCCGGGCACAGGGAAGAGATGGTTTTGGGCAGGCCTCGGGAAAGCGGATTTATGGGGGAGCCCAGATAGGTGTGGGTAACGGGCTCTACACCCTTCTCCATCTCTTCCTGACGTATTATTTCATTGTAATTTGTTGCCTTAGCCATCTCATCTCCTTTCCCTTAATAGTTAAGGTGACTGAAAAGCGTTAATTAGCATCAGTTTGGGGTTGCCTGAGCAATTGCTTCCAGGTGTAATATATACGCTGAACCGCCGCTAACTGGGTCATAACAGCCAGTATCCAGAGGGCGGTTAACAGATGATTAGCCAGGCATCCGATTATCAGGGTGACAATCCTTTCAGGGCGAAGCATGAATCCCACCCGACAGCGGGGGACGAGGTTCTCAGCCCGGGCACGGGTGTAGCTGGTCAGCACAGCACCCATCATCACAATGGCGGTAAGCACGATATAGCCTATTTGGTTCTGCTTAGAGAAATATACGATTATACCCAGCAGGAGGACCATATCCGAGTAGCGGTCGACGACCGAGTCAAAAAAGGAGCCGAACTTGGTCACTCGTCCTGAGATACGAGCAACCTCTCCATCCACCCAGTCGAACAGACCAGCCAGAAGAATTATCACCCCCGCCGTTCTGATCCTTCCGTAAGCAAAGGCGACTGCAGCCCCGCAATTGAATGGCAGCCCCAGAAAGGTCAGCAGATTGGGATTGACGCCCAGCCGGGAAAGAAGCCGGACCATAATCCTCTTTATCTGCCCAAAAAGCCATCCTACTTTTTTCCCTATCACGGTGAGCGGTCTTATAAAAAATGTTTTTAGAAAAGAATATCCCATCTTTCCCATTGGGACACAGAGCATTTTAAGAAAAAGAGCGCTCCCCCTTTATTCAAGAAAAGAAAGGGACAAACAATCCCCTCCTCCTATAAACAAAGTTGAGGGCGATATTTTGAAGAGGACCGCATATCTCTTTCGCCTACGCCCTTACTTATATTAGAGAAAAGAAGAGACAGTTGTCAAGGTTTATTTTCATTAAAAAGTATTGCCAAATAGAGACTTCAAGGATTATTTTACAGCAGCTCAGTGACTCACGCTTTTGGACAAATTTCTTTCGAACTTGATTCCCTTGCTTTTGTTATGGGGTGTTCGGCAATGCGGGAGAAATTTTCATTTGACATCGGAAGGAAAGTAGGCTAATATTAGCTCAGTAAATTTGGTAATAAAGGCTTCTAAATGAAGCAGTTAATAAAGCAAGGGAAGGCGAGGTCTAAATGAGGGTGATAGGGATAATACCTGCTCGATACGGTTCCACCAGACTCCCCGGAAAGCCCCTGTTGGATATCGGGGGGAAGCCTATGGTACAGTGGGTCTACGAAGTAGCCAGGGAAGCCTCCCTGCTGGAGAGGGTCATTGTAGCAACTGATGACCGCAGGATATTGGAGGCAGTGGAGGCCTTCGGCGGGGAAGCTCGGATGACCTCACACAACCACCGTTCGGGAACTGACCGCGTGGTAGAGGTAGCCGCGCAGCTCGATGCCGAGGTAATAGTCAATATCCAGGTGGATGAGCCTCTGCTGGAGCCGCAGGTTATAGACCTCGCTGTTGCCCCTCTGCTTGGCGATAGCTCTCTCATGATGGTGACGGTGAAGAGCAGAGCGGACAGGGTGGAGGACCTATTTGACCCCCATATTGTGAAAGTGATCACCGACCGCGAGGGTTATGCCCTCTACTTCTCCCGGCTGCCGCTTCCTTTTATCCAGCAGGGGAGGAAAGAAGAACTCAGTCATCAGGAGTTTCTGATGGAACACCCAGAACTGCTCTCCCGATATTACCGGCACATCGGTCTTTATGTCTATCGGAAGGAGTTTCTGATGAGCTATGCCCGATGGGGCCCATCCCCTCTGGAGGAGCTGGAGGGATTAGAGCAGTTGAGAGTCTTGGAAAACGGGTATAAAATTAAGGTGATAACCGCTGAATGCTCAAGCAGGGGCATTGATACTCCCAGTGACCTCCACTGGGTCAAAGAACGGGTTTCTAAGAAGAGTTCTATGGGGGGCTCTTCTCAACTTACTTAGACGGAGACAAGAAGGATTAGAAAATGGCAGCCAAATTTATATTTGTGACCGGGGGAGTCATCTCCTCTCTGGGCAAGGGGTTAGCATCTGCTTCGTTAGGATGT
>JAOUOQ010000186.1 GCA_029880275.1 Candidatus Aminicenantota bacterium
TCTCCCCCAACAGATGATGATCTACCTGCGCATCCCCGAGACCAGCCCGGTGCACGGGGGCTTTCATATTTTTATGGGGGGTTTTATCGATTATGATGACTATTATGTCGGCAAGAGCCGCTCCTACGGGCTCGAGCTGACCGCCAAGATAGGGGCCAAGCTCCGGCTGGGGGGGAGTGTGGACTACACCCAGCAGTTCTTCAGCAGCGGGGAGCTGGAAGAGGTGCGGGGGCTTTATTTATTGAGGGTGGGCTACAACTTCAGCAACCGGCTGCGGAGCAGATTCCTGGCTCAGTACAATTTAGAATCGACCCAGCTCACCACCGATGCCCTCCTCTGCTACGAGCTCACCTCCCGAAGCGGCATCTACTTAGGCTATCGCGACCGCCGAAACCTGTCCACGGTCAGCGACCCCGAACCCGAAGATACCCGCCTCTTCTTCAAGTTCTCCTACCTCGTCTCCTTCTAAGACTAAGAAAATAAACAGGGAGAGCAGATCCGAAAGGGAGATCTCTTTCTATCGGGTACTGGCCGGAATTGGGAAAGGGCACAGAGCAATCTCTTGGGGTGTGTAACCCTTTTTCAATCCTGCGAGTAGAGGCTAAATATTTACGCCTTCTCTTCTTGAAGAGCGCTCTTCTTTTTTCGGCGGAAGAGGTCTTCCAGGAGGGTGTAAATAGTGGGCACTACCAGCAAGGTGAGGAAGGTGGAAGTGATTAAACCCCCGATGACCACCACAGCCAATGGAGAGCGCATCTCCGCACCCTGGCTCCGGCTCAACGCCATGGGAAGCATAGCCAGGACGGTGGTAATAGAGGTTATCAGGATGGGTCGCAATCTGATGGATGCTCCTTGAAGCAGGGCTTCGGTTCTGGTCATACCTCTACGGCGGAGCTGGTTGACATAATCAATCATAACAATAGCGTTATTGACCACTATACCCGCCAGCATGATAATCCCCATAAAGCTGAGCATGGAGAGAGTCTGGCCAGTGATGAGCAGTGATGCGACCACCCCAATTATGGCTAATGGTATGGTGAACATCACCACCAGGGGATGGATAAGCGACTCAAACTGAGCCGCCATTACCATATAGACCAGAACGATAGCCAGAAGCAGGGCTAAAGAGAGCCCCCGAATCATCTCCATCATGCTCTCGTATTGTCCCCCTATCTCCATAAAGTAGCCCGAGGGTAGCGTGATATCCGCAAGCTTCTCATTGATGTCGCTGGTAACGCTCCCCAGGTCTCTTTCGAAGATATTGGCGGTGACCGAGACATTCCGTTCCTGGTCCTCCCGGGTTATCTTGACCGGTCCAATCTTATATTCAAGGTTGGCTACCTGACGGAGCGGGGTATAGAATCCGAAGGGTGAAGGAATGAGGAGGTCTTGCAGGTCCTCCAGAGAGCGGCGGTCAGCTTCCCGAAGCCTTATCCTCACATCTATCTCCTCCCCACCGGTGGTGTAGCGGGTGGCCACACTCCCCAGCATAGCGGTCTGGATGGTGGCGGCTACCTGTCCTACGGTGAGCCCAAGGTCGGCAGCCTGCTGGCGGTTGAGTCTTATCTGAAGCTCCGGCTTCCCCTCTCTCAGGGTGGTGTCCACATCCCTCACTCCTTCCACATCCTCTATCCGCTGAGCTATATCCTCGGCAATCTGCTTCAGCACGGGGAGGTCTTTTCCAAATATCTTGATCTCGATAGGCGCTTGCGTCCCGCCGGCGCTGGAGTACATCTGACTCATATCCATAATAGATGTTTTGGCGCCTTTTATGTTGGGGATAAGCTTTCTGAAATCCTCTCCAAACTCAACTATGGTCCGATCTCTCTTGCTCCTCTCCACCAGCTTGGCGAAGACTGAGGCTTCATTGACATCCGTTGCTCCGAAGCCGAAGGCGGCATCCTGTTTCGAGGCTTCAGAAAGACCGACATTCACGGCCACTACTTCGGTCTCCTTCTGTGCTATAAGGGCATCTTCAATCTGCCGCATAAACCGGTCGGTCTCTTCCAGGGGTGTTCCCACCGGGAGCTTGGTCTGCATGATGAAGAACTCGGTGTCATGGCCGGGCATGAACTCCCTGCCGACAAACCTAAATGCAAAAAGGCTCACTACAAAAAGCCCCAGGGCAGTGAGGATAACTATTTTTCGGTGCTGTAAGACCCACTGGAGGAGCTCTTTATATCTGTTCCGGAAGTGGATGAACCTCTTTCCGCTGAACTGAGGGATAAACTTCCCCACTTTCCCCTGTTGAGCTTTAAGCAGGATGCGGGAAGCCATCATGGGGACTATGGTGAGGGCCACAAACAGGGAGGCGAACAGAGCGAAAGACACCGTCAGAGCCATCCCCCGGCTGAGCTTTCCTACCATCCCTTTGGTATAGAGCATGGGGAGAAAGACCGCTATGGTAGTCAGGGTGGAGGCGGTAATGGCCATTCCCACCTCCGAAGCACCTATGACCGATGCCTTTCTTCTCTCCTTACCCTCCTCCATGTTGCGGAAGATACTTTCAATCACCACCACCGCATTATCTACCAGCATTCCTACTCCCAGCGCTAAACCTCCGATGGTCATCATATTGAGGGTGAAATCGGCGAAGTAGATGGCGATGAAGGTGACAATCGCGGAAAGAGGTATGGCCAACCCGATAATGAGCGTGGGACGCCAGTTCCCCAGGAATAGAAGAAGAATAACCACCGCCAGCAGTCCACCCCACAGGGCGTTTCTGGCAGTGCCGGATACTACCTTCTTTATGGTCTCAGACTGGTCCCATACCATCTGAATATTGATATTATCGGAGAGCCTCTCTCCGAGCCTCTCCATCTCCTGAAAAACTCGATTGGCAGCGATGACCGTGTTAGCCCCCGACTGTTTGCTGATGGTCATCATCAGCCCGGCGCGCTTGTTCATCCTCTCGTAGCTCCGACGCTCGGCATAGGCATCCTCCACTGCGGCGACATCTTTAAGATAGATGGGACGGTCTTTCTGTATGGAGACGATGGTGTTACGAATATCATCCAGGCTCTGATACTCCCCCACGGTGCGGATGAGGTATTCGGTGTCCGCGCGGGTGAGGTGCCCGGCGGGGAGGTTCAGGTTCTCAGCCCTCAAGGCTTGCATAACCTGCGGCAGGGAGAGGTTGCGGGCGGTGAGCTTTGCCTTGTCTATGTTAATCAGTATCTCCTGCTCCAATCCACCCAGCACCACGGCGGAGGCAACCCCCTCCAGCCTTTCAATCTGGGGCTTTATATTGTCGATTACATATTTACGCAGCTCCCTCAAATCCATTTCGCCGGTAATTCCGTACATAAGGATAGGAATCTGGGTGAGGTCAAATTTGAGAATCAGGGGCTTGGAGACCTCATCAGGAAGAAAGTCCTCCATGAACCCTATACTGTCGCGGATGTCCTGGGCGGAGAAGTCGAGGCTGCTCCCCCACTCAAACTCAACCATAATGATAGACAGCCCCTCCTGGGAGATGGATTTGACCGACTTGACCCCTTTCACAGTGCTGATGGCTTCTTCCAGAGGGCGGGTGACCATCTTCTCCATATCCTCCGGAGCTACTCCCTGGTATTCGGACATTACGGAGATGATGGGATAGGTGATATCTGGCAGCATGTCGAGACCCAGCTCGGTGAATGAGATGACTCCCAGCACCAGTATCACCATAATAATCATCAATATAGTAATCGGTCGGTTAACCGAGAACTCAGGCAGTTTCATCTTCCTATCCTTTCTTTGCTATTTCAATATGTTTAGATTAATAATTATATCATAGGAGTCAAGCATAAAAGTAATACAGGATACAAGGTTGACAATCCTTGCAATTTATTCTATATTTGCTTTTGATTCTTTTAAGTATCTTTATTTATATTTAAGGATGCGAACTTAGGAGGTAATATTATGTACAGGGGGAAAAGATTGTTTTTAATGACGGTTTTCTTAGCGCTCAGTCTGGGAGCGAGCCTCTCCTTC
>JAOUOQ010000187.1 GCA_029880275.1 Candidatus Aminicenantota bacterium
GCTTGCCAGTGCCCTGCGAAAGATAGCTGCTGACCGTGAGCCTCTGGAGGTAGCTAACCGAGCTACCCAGCACCTTTACATTATCAATCCTGTAAAGTCCATCAAGATGAAGTCGGGTTCGCTATTTTCCACTCACCCGCCCACCGAAGCCCGCATTCGCATTCTGGAATCCATGATATAAGCTTTTTATACAGACGGCGAGCGAGGGTTAGCGCAAAAATCTAAGGTTTGCTTTCTCTCGCCTTATTAATGGGGGTGTTTCAGAGACGGGTCCGGAGAGGAGAGCTTCATCTTCTCCCTGTTAATTATGCGGAACAGCCGGTCAAACTCGATTTTATAGATAAAATCTTTTTCCTCTGACCTGGCACTTATTATAAGCTGTGAGGTATCGTCTCCTGGCAGGCTGTTGAGGGCTAAAGATATCCTTCGCAGGTTCTCCCCTTTTCCCCCAATGATATAAAAAGGCTTTCTTAGCTCCTTCCCTTCTAAATCCCGCATGGTTATGAGCAGCCCTTTACTGTCCTGAGAGGCGGAGACGACCTCTTCATTGCCATCCCCATTCAGGTCGGCAGTGATAAGCCTTGAATCTTCGTCTTCCTCTATGGGGTCTGATGGGGGCTCGCTTTCGGTGAGCTCCTGTTTCAGCACGGCGGTCTGGTAGTTCTGTATCGCCCAGTCGGTAAGAAAGAGTGCGGCGGGGAGGTTCTCCCAGAAGGCATCGAGGATTTCTTCTTCGGAGATGATGAATCCGCCCAATACAACGTTTTCCGGTCGCATCTCTATACAGAATGCGGGAATGTTGTAATTGCCATAGGCGAAGTCTATAAAGCTGCCGTTGGTGGTGTACAGCCCGACGGATGATTGCCTCGGCTGGTAGTATCTGTTATTTACTCCCTTCATCAAGTCGGACATGGTAGATGCCAGATAGTGCATAAGCCCCTGGTCGAAGGTAGGCTCAGGGGTGTATCCCCACGGGTAGAGGATAAGCTCAGAATAGGTGTGGTAGCTGATGGCAGCTTGAAATTCCCTCTGAATGAAGAGCATCCTCAGGGCATCGGTCTCCGGCTCGGATAAGGGGCTTCTCCCGCGATAGACCTGGCTCCATCCGTAGGGGCTGGAGCCCTCGTCGTCAAAGCCCCACATATAGGAGTAGTTGCGGTTGAGGTCGACCCCAAAGCTCCCGTCACCATTGTCTCTGCGATTCTTCCGCCACCATCTGAAGGTGTGGATGGAGTATTCCAGACCATCGGGATTCAGCAGGGGGACGATCCACACTTCGCTGTTGTCCACCATACGCTTTATCTCAGGGTCGACATCGTACTGCTCAACCAGGTACTGGGCTATGTAATAGGGAACCTCCACCGTGAGCCACTCCCTTGCGTGGTGGCATCCGACCAGAAGCACCTCCGCCTCCATCTCATCAAGCTCCACATTGTCGCTGATTTTAATGGCTAATATATCCCGCCCCTCAATGGTATCTCCGATGTCGTGAACTCGGGCGATCTGGGGGTGCGTCTCCTGCAGCCGAAAGAGGTCGTTTCTGAGCTCAAGATAGGTGTGGAATCTCCCGTTGGGTCCCTTGTCGCTGAGGACAATATGAGGATCGTCCAGCAGCCTGCCGGTGCGAATTTCCTTCACCACCGAATACTCTTTTCCCTTGAGCAGGGGTAATCTGCTAGTCTCTATCAAAATGTAGAGCTTCCCATCAATCTCTCCCAGCACATCGAGTCCTTCCCGCAGAATCAGCTCTCTTATCCCCTCCCTGCCGGAGTCGATGGTAACTATGCGGTAGAGCCCCTCCTGCCTGTCAGGTGCAGTGTGGAGGTTGCTGGTCTTCTGTCCCTCAGTAGAGCTGGAGCTGGTGTGGGAGGGCTTCCCTTTTTCTCTACTGGTGGATACTGGCATTCTCAGATTCCTCCACCTTAAGGGGTCAAACCCTCGCTCTCGCCCGAACCTCTTATATTTATCAAGTACTGTTCTGGAGCTTACTTCATTTTTCTGCCTTTCCTTCTCCTGTGGGAAGCTATGGTTTACCATCCCCCTAATAGGCAGAGTCAGTGCTAATAAAAGGATAATCAAGCTCAAGATGGTTGGCTTTATTGCTTTCATGGTTGCTGTTCCTTAAAAATGATACATTGTGCCAAAGTTAACCATGTACCGGCGCAGACCGTGACCAGAGCTGTTCTCAAATCCATAGGTGAAAGCGGCATCAAAATTCAGCCTCCACAGCTTGAGTCCGCCACCGAGGGTGAGGTTGTGATAGTTGGTCTCGGGATTAAGCGAGGGCTGGGGGTCGTAGTAGTATCCGAGGCGAAGGGGTAGGATTACCTTCCGCTGACCAATGCGGAGGGGAAGCAGATATTCCGCTCCCAGGTTTACCTTTGTCCGACTGGCAAAGGGGCGCGGTGTTGGCTCGCCGAAGTAAATCACCTCGTATTTTTTCCATCCGAACAGAGAGATGTCCATCCCCAGGGTTAAGCGAGAATTCACCCGATAGCCAGCCCCGAAGCCTACGACCGCGGGCATCTCGTATTCATCGTTATCGGACTCTGCCCGGCTGGGAATAAAGACGAAGCGATTGGAGAACTCCCGGTAGAAGGTGCTCTCTGCCCTCCTCTTATAAGGAGAGCGCCACGCCAGCGCCAGGTTCAGCTTATCGTTGACGCTAATCAGCAGCCCGGCGATGAAGTAGTAGCCGCTGAGGGTTTGGCTCATCCTTTCAACGGAAAGATTCCTGATGCTTTCAGTGGAGAAGGAGTACTCTATCTCGCGTAAGCGCTCGCCCCAGACCCTGTTTATGGCTGCCCCCAGGGCGATTCTTTCGGTGAGCCTTCTGGCTACGGCGAGGTTCAGATAGTCGAGGCTTCCGCGGTAGCGACAATGGAAGCCGTCTCCTGCGAAGTATTCCACCGAGGGACGGAGGTAATTTTCCAGCTCACCATAGTTCAGGGCAAACGCCCATTTGCCGAGTAAATAGGCTCCCCCCACATACCCCACCGAAAAGTAAGCAGCGGATGCGGGGGACCTTATGCTGATGACTCCGGTGTTTACCAGAGAGTATTTGTACAAAGAGGCGGAATTTCCCACCAGATTGAGGACAATGTGTGAGCCAGAGACGAAGGGAAGCGCAGCAGGATTATGGAAACCCGCCGAGGAATCGTAGGGAAGAGCCAGGCTAATCTGTCCCATACCCAGACTTCGGGAAGAGTAAGGACCCCACAGGTTCCAGCTTCCCAGAGGTGCTTCGTCCTCATACTGCCCGATATTAGTCTGCCCATAGATGGGTGCAGCCGAGAGGGCTATTAGCAGAGCAAAGATGCATAAGTTAGCCTTCATAGAAATCACTCTCTCAATTTTGAAAACCGCCCATCACAGTCTTTACATCTTATAGCCTATTTTCCTCAGAAACTCCTTCCTGGCCCTTATATCGTCTTCTCCCTCAACTCCCCTGGATTTCAGCCCATCCACCACTCCCAGGATACCCCGTCCCATCTCGGTCTCGGCTATGATGACATCCACCGGGTTAGCAGTAGCACAGAATATACGGCATACCTCGGGTACTCCCTTGACCACATTGAGAATATTAATGGGGAACATGTCCCGCATAAGGATGAGAAACGAATGCCCGGCTGCCAGCTCCAGGGCGTTAGTTTTGGCTAACTCGGTAAGCTCCTTATCGGTGCCGCTCCAGCGCACCAGGCAGGGACCTGAGGACTCGCAGAATGCGAGCCCAAACTTAGCCCCCGGCACGCTGGTGACTATGGCCTCGTGGAGGTCTTCCACTGTTTTGATGAAATGAGACTGCCCCAGAATGAAATTCATTTCATCGGGCTTCTTTATTTTGACTACTTTGATCTCCATAAGACACCCCTTTTATAAAGGTAATAGTCTGAT
>JAOUOQ010000031.1 GCA_029880275.1 Candidatus Aminicenantota bacterium
GCAAGAAGGCACATCTCATAGAGCTCCTTCAGGGGTATCACATCTTTATGAGCAGCTATCTGAAAAACACTGTCCGCTGAGGTATAGACAATGGGGCATCCGCTGCGCAGGTGCTCCTGGCCCAGCTTTTTTATTATCTCGGTACCCGAAGCTGGACGATTCCACAAAATCTTCTTTCCAATCGCTTTTTCAAAGGGGAGTATAATCTCTGGAGGAAAACCCTCGGGATAAGTGGGGAAGGGTCGGTCGAGAACCACTCCCATCAGTTCCCAGTGACCGCTGGTAGTGTCTTTCCCCACAGACCTCTCCGCCATCATGCCAAAAGAAGCGAGGGGCGCCTTTGCTGGAATTAAATCCTTTATCTTTTTTATATTTCCAATGCCCATCTTTTGCAGATGCGGAATCTTGAGCCCCACCTGTGCGGCGATATGTCCCATGGTATCACTTCCCCGGTCACCGTAATGAGAAGCGTCGGGCAGCTCCCCTACCCCAAAGCCATCTATGATTATCAGGATAATTCTGTCAATGAGTGCCATTTTTTGTAAATCCTTTGTTTTTCCTCCCTGCCCTCGCCTGCCTAAAGACAAGGAAAAATGGAACGCCTGCCAGAGCAAAGACCAGAAGCCAGTAAACGGACCTGCGAGGGAGGTGATAAAGATACTGAAAACAGATGCTGATATAAGGCTGCTCCTTCTGCTGGCCTACCTTCTTCAGATAATCTTGCATCCGTCTCCTCTCCCACTGCTGATGAGTCAGCGATATATAAGGGTGGTACCATTTCGTCAAAATAAGGTTCTCCTTTACAGCCCGATATAAATCTCCCTCTTCTTCATACTGGTTCCGCCAGCGGGTGTGGCAACGGGCTTCGGTGAGATAAAAATCCTCCATCCGCCAGAGAGGTTCCCTATTATTGCCGGATATCTCTCTCAGCAGTAGAGGATTACGAGACCATAGGTGGAGGCGCTCTCCCTGGAGCTGGCGCAGTTGGGAAAAGGTAGAGCGGGATTTGAACCTGCCAACGGTTCTGTCCTCAACCCAATATCCCCTCTGTACCTGATCAATGAACAACCCTCCTAATAAAATGAAGAATGACAATCCCAGGAAAAAAGAGCGGGTTTGTCGAGGGGAAGCCCTATATATTACCCCGCGGGGATATATAACCAGCAGGAGAAATAGCTGCCCTATCAGTCCGCCGGAAGCATCTATGGCCAGGTCCCTGAGTTCCCCCACCCTGGAGGAAAGGAGCCACTGCAGTCCCTCATCGCTCATGCCGACTGCGGTGGTCAGCATCAGGCTCCAGCAGCAGGCGAGACGGTTGCTGAGCCTTCCCTTGAGGGCATAAAAAATCAGCAGGCTGAGAATCCCATATTCGGCAAAGTGGATTAGCTCAATCAGGGCAACGCGGCTGTCCAGGCTAATCAGAGCTCGACGCACAAGGAGGAGGGACAGAACTACTGCACCCGCTGCCGAATACCTCTTCAGCCTCTCTGTCTTAATATGAGCAGACAGAAATAGAGCCACAGCAATAAAGGTGGTTCCCAGCAGGATATAGATAAAAAGATTGAAATAATCTCCGAAAGATAACGATAAATAATCCCTCAGCATACCTATATAGGGCGAGCTGAATACGATTCCCAGAGCGAAAAAAAGGGAAGCTAGGGGAAGGAACATCCTTTGAGCTGAAGAATTCCTCATAGATATAGTCAAGGACAATTTCACCGGGGTTTAAATCCACTCCCTTCCTGCACGAAGAGAGCTTATTTTCATATGCACAAGCTCGTCCTCCGTGAAAGGGCTTTAAAAAGGGAGTATAAAAAGTATTATCAGTTAGCGATAAAAATTATCAATGCAAATATCCTGAAGTTTCCCCATATCGATAACATCATAAAAAGAGAGAGCCATAAGATGGCGCCTACTCTATAAATTAGCGGTTTTATCCTCTTTTTTAATGAGGAGCTGCTCCCGGTTTCTCTCAAAGATAATTCTCAATCCATCCAGGGTGAGGTTTTCATCGACTTTTTTTATCTGCTTTATCTCACTTGCTATGATGTCCACCCATCCACCCGTAGCCACCACAAACGAGGGCTGCCCCAGCTCCTTTTCTATCTTCTTGATAATCCCTTCTACCATAGCTATATAGCCATAAAAAAGCCCCGACTGCATACTGGCTATGGTGTTCTTACCGATGACAGTTTCCGGTTTTCTGATGTCCACCCGAGGAAGCTTAGCCGTTTCCTGAAACAGCGCCTCAGCAGATATAGAGATGCCAGGGGCGATCACACCCCCTAAGTATTCGCCCTTGTCAGAGATAGCATCAAAGGTGGTAGCCGTACCGAAATCGACCACAATCACCGGTCCTCCGTATTTGCTGTAAGCTGCTACGCCGTTGACAATCCGGTCAGCACCCACCTCTGAGGGATTTTCCGCCAGAATAGGCATCCCGGTTTTGATGCCGGGTTGCACTATTAAAGGGGCAAGGGAGAAATATTTATGCGACATCCCCTCCAAAGCTCCCATAAGGGGAGGAACCACGCAGGCGATAATCAGGGCGTCGATCTTCTCCCGGGGGACTCCCTGAGAAGAGAAGAGGTTGGCAATCAGTATCCCATACTCATCAACAGTGCGGTTCTTTATGGTGGCTAATCGCCAGCAATAGAGCAGCTTTTTCCCTTCAAAAACTCCCAGCACTGTGTTGGTATTACCGACATCCAGCGCCAATAGCACTATTTATTCACCTCTTGGAGGGAGACTATATCGGCTGCCCAGACCTCTTTGAGTTCGCCATCCCCTTTTCTCACCAGAAACCTCCCGTCATCTCCCACTCCCTCGCTGATGCCAAAAAACTCCCCTTCGGGAGTAACTACCTTTACTTCCTTCCCTATCCAGTGGTGCGAGTAGTCCTTCCATCTTTCCATAATAGGTTTAGCCCCTGAGGTTAACACAACTTTATACCAATGTTCGAAATTCTGAAGGAGCTTTACTACCACCTCCTCACGACAGGACACTTTTCCCCCTTCAATCAATATGGAAGTAGCTTTATCTCTCAACTCGGTGGGGAAATCATCTTCCCTCTGGAAGAGGTTAATCCCCATCCCCACAATCAGATAGCTTACAGAATTGTTCTCGGTGCCCAGCTCCACCAGCACCCCGGCTACTTTCTTATTTTGCAGGAGGATATCGTTAGGCCACTTAATATCAGGGGGCAACGGTGACAGTCCCTCAACCGTCTCAGCCACTGCCAGGGCAGAGATAATGCTGAAATGTGTGAGAAACTCAACTTTTATGCGGGGACGAAGCACAATGGATAGATATATACCTTTACCCGGGGGGGAGTGCCACTGCCTTCCCAACCTCCCTTTCCCGCGGGTCTGTTGCTCAGCTATGACCACGGTGCCCTCCGGTATTCCTCTGGCAGCCATTTCCAGGGCACAGGTATTGGTAGAATCGATGCTTCTGAAATAGATAATCCGCTTCCCGATTATCTCGGTAGCAAGCTGAGACCTTATCAGGGAAGGCTTGAGAAAAGTTAAGCTCTGTTCCATAAGATTTTGCCAAATAGGTTCAAGATACGATAATAAAGCTGATATCCACCCAGGGAGCGTGGGTTAACTCACCCACTGAAATGTAGTCCACCCCGGTGGCCGCATATTGACGCACATTGTCAAGCGTTATCCCTCCTGATACCTCCAGCAGAGCCCTGCCTTTGGCCATTTGTACCGCTTCCTTGACTTCTTCCACTCCCATATTATCGAGCATGATGACCTCGGCACCCGCCTCCAGAGCTTCCTTGAACTGCCTGAGATTTGTCACCTCAATTTCTATCTTGTTTAAGAATGAGGATTTTTGTTTCAAGTTAGAGATGGTCGGAGCGACCCCCCTGGTGATACTCAGGTGATTCTCTTTTATCAGTACCCCATCGCTCAGGTTGTAGCGATGGTTTCTCCCTCCTCCCACCCATACTGCATATTTCTCCAGATGACGCAAACCGGGAGTGGTCTTTCTGGTATCCAGAATTGTTACCGGCAAATCTTTGACTGTCTCCACAAACCTGCGGGTCAGAGTGGCAATGCCGCAAGTGTGCTGTAAAAAATTGAGGGCAACGCGCTCTGCTTTAAGCAGAGAGGAAGCTCTTCCCTGCGCCAGGGCGAAATAATATCCTCCTTTATAAATCCAGTCACCTTCCTTATATGAGCAGGTGAATTTTACTTCGGCATCCAGCTCGGTGAAAACCCGCTTGGTTACCTCGAAACCTGCCAGAACGAAGTCATCTTTAGGTATGAACTCCCCTTTCACCTTGATAGCCGAATCTATAAGGGCATCGGTGGTAATGTCGCCACGACCAATATCCTCTTCTAAGGCTTCTCTCACTATCTTTTCTATAATAAAGGGGCTTAACTTTACCAAAGTTAATCCTCTTTCTCAGGATTTGATAAAATCCTCAAACTATCAGTCATCTTTGCCAGCCGCTCTCCAAGACTGCGATATCGCTCTTGGTTATCAGCCACCACTTCGGGAGGGGCTTTAGTGAGAAACTCTTTTCGGTTGATCTTCTTACGCAAAGCCACTAAATCCTCATTTATCCTGGCTATCTCTTTCTGAAGCCTTTGCCGCTCTACCTCGAAATCTATAAGCCCTGCCAGGGGGATGGCTATTTCCGCATGGGGTACCACGCCCCTGGCGCACCCCTCAATAGGAGGCAGCACCGGGGCGATATGGAGAGATTTCACCCTCGCCAGGTTAATAATATGAACCTTATGTTCCTCTATGAATTCCCTGATAAGATTATCTTTAATTCCCAAATACAGGTCTATCAACCTGGAGGGTGGTATGTTCATTTCCGCTCTGATATTTCTCACTTTGGTCACCAACTCCATAAGAGCTCCCAGTTTCTGCTCAGCTTCCTCATCATGGGCATCGGGCTTATAGGCTGGGTACTCAGCGGCGGCAATGGAGGGACCTTTGTGAGGAAGCTTTTGCCATATCTCCTCGGTAATAAATGGCATAAAGGGGTGAGTCAGACGCACTAACTCTTCCAGTATCTCCACCAGGAGGGCTTTGGCAACTTGCCTCCGCCGCTCGCTGGCCTGGTCGGGAGAGAGGTGAGGCTTGGTCATCTCAATATACCAGTCGCAGAACTCGTGCCAGATGAAGTGGTAGAGGGTGTGAGATGCTTCGTGGAAGCGGAATTTCTCCAGGTTCTGGTTCACCTCGTTCACTATGGTATTGAGTCGGCTCTTCATCCATCTATCTATAAGGGTAAGTTCCGACTTGGTGTAAGATGTTAAGTCTTCCTCAGGGCTTATATTGAGCATGACAAAGCGGGTGGCATTCCATAGCTTATTGGTAAACGCCCGATACCCCGCCATCCTGCCCTCAGAGAGGGGTATATCCACTCCCGGGGCAGCCATAACTGCTAAGGTGAACCTAACGGCGTCAGCACCATATTTATCTATTACCTCAAGCAAGTCAATGACATTCCCTTTGGACTTGCTCATCTTATCCCCATGTTCATCCCGAATGAGTCCATTAAAATATACCGTTCGGAAGGGGACCGCCTTCATGAACTTAGTCCCCATCATTATCATTCTGGCAACCCAGAAGAAAAGGATGTCGAAGCCGGTTATCAACAATGTGGTGGGATAATATCTTTCCAAATCCCTGGTCTTCTCAGGCCATCCGAGGGTAGAGAATGGCCACAGAGCTGAACTGAACCAGGTATCGAGAACATCCTCATCCTGATAGATACGGGAACTACTACACTTATTGCATTGCTTCGGCTCTTCTACCTCGACAATAATCTCCTTGCAATCGCTGCAATGCCACACGGGAATCCGATGTCCCCACCATAACTGGCGCGATATGCACCAATCGTGAATGTTAGTCATCCACTCGTAATATGTCTTTGTCCAGGAGGATGGGATAAACTTAATCTTACCTTTTTTTACAACCTCTAAGGCTTCTTCGGCTAAGGGCTTGATTCTCACGAACCATTGCGTTGATAGATAAGGCTCCACCACCGTGCGGCATCTATCGCAATGCCCTACTGAATGCCGATAGTCCTCCATTTTCAGAAGGTATCCCTTTTCTTTAAGTTCTTTCACTAACTCCTCACGGCAATGGTATCTATCCAAGCCTTTGAACTTACCGGCATTCTCGTTCATCCTCCCTTCTTCATCGAAGACAAGTATTTGAGGGAGATTATGCCGCAGACCTGCCTGGAAGTCGAGCGGGTCATGGGCAGGGGTCACTTTCATAATGCCGGTGCCGAACTCGCGGTCTACATAGGTATCTTTTATGATAGGAATTTCTCGACTAACCAGGGGAAGGAGAGCTTTCTTCCCATCGAGCCAGGCGAACCCTTTATCTTTGGGATGGACTGCTAGTGCAGTATCTCCCAGCATGGTCTCCGGTCTAGTGGTGGCAATGACCACATATTTATCGGTTCCTATGATGGGATACTTTATATAGTAGAGTTTGCCCGGCATATCCACATGGTCTACCTCCAGGTCGGATATAGCTGATTTACAGCGAGGACACCAATTTACGATATATTTATCCCGGTATATAAGACCCTCTTTATAAAGTTCAACGAAGACCCGTCGCACCGCTCTGGAGAGGCCCTCATCTAGGGTAAATCTCTTTCGTGACCAATCTAATGAAGCCCCTAACTTCTGAAGTTGGTGGATGATAACTTTTTCGCTTTTTTCCTTCCATCGCCAGACCTCTTTCTCAAACTCCTCCCTGCCAAGGTTGCTTCGGTGCAAATCCTTTGTAGCTAAGTGCTTCTCTACCACATTCTGGGTGGTTATCCCAGCATGGTCGGTACCGGGAAGCCAGAGGGTATCGTACCCCTGCATCCTTTTCCAGCGAACTATGATGTCCTGCAGGGTATTATTGAGGGCATGTCCGATATGAAGTGCACCGGTTACATTGGGGGGTGGGATTACTATAGAGAAAGGCTTGCGAGCGGAATTGGCATCCGCCTGGAAAAGACTGTTTTCCAACCAGTAGGCATACCACTTCTCCTCAACCTTTTTAGGGTCGTAAGATTTACTCAGCTCCATCTCTCTGTACACCTGCCCTTTCTTTTTCTAATTATATCACGATACCCATAAAAGAAAAAAAGTAGGTTTCCTCACCTACTCCTTTTATTGTTATCCTTTCGGAAAAAGAATTCTTCTCTCTATTTATAGTAAATATCAACCTCTCAGGATTTGGGTCCTAATAGATTACACCTTGTTTGCCCGTCTATTCTTCCTTGATCTCTTCGATAGCCTTCTTTATCAGCTCTTCAGCTAACTCGGGCACTACCTCCCAGGCAATCTCTCTGATTACTTTATCCGACATCCTCTCCATTACCCTATTGACGATGGCATCTATCTCCTCCTCGGAAAGGGCTACTGGCTTCTCCTCTGGTGCTGGCTCCTCTACCTCAGGCTCAAGCTCTTCCATGGTGGGGATTTCCTCTTCCAATACAGGGGGCACTTCTACCTCTTCCCGCTCTTCCTCCTCGATGGTAAACTCCTCTCTGGCTTCTTCCTCCATAACAGGGGCTTCTACTTCTATTTCAACTTCAGCCTCTTCAACTGGGGGAGCCTCCGGTTTTTCGGCTTTTTCTTCTTCCAGCTCCTCAATTTTGATTTCTTCCATCTCTTCTATTTCGACCTTTTCATGCTCAACTTCTTCCGGGGGTGCAGGTCTCTCTTCTTCAGCCTCTATCGGCATCTCTTCTTTATCTAACTCAGGCGCTATTTCAGATATTTCTCCCTCTTTCTCTAACAGCTCCAAAAACTCTTTCTCTTCTTCAAGGGATGGTTCCTCAAGCTTATACATTGCTTCTTCCAGTTCTTTCTCCTCTTCAACCTCAATCTCCTCTTTAATTTCTTCTTCCTCTAATGGCTTCTCACCTATCTCCTCTGGGGCTGCATTTGCCATTTTTTCCTCTCTGATCGGTTCTTCCGGAAAAATCTCTTTTTCTAGAGCCGGTGCAGGCTCTGCACTGGGCTCAAAAGTGGACAAAACCTCCTTGACCTTGGCTATAAAGTTCTTTGACTGGAAAGGCTTGGAGATTATCCCATCGTATCTCACGCTTTTCGCTCGCTCTTCGTCGAACGGTTCGAAGGTCCCTTTCAGCAGCATAACCGGAATATGGGAAAATGCCGGGTTCATCTTAACCTCCTGGCAGAGGTCGTATCCATCCATTTCTGGCATATTTACATCAGCTATTATGAGGTCGGGATTGACTTCTCTGATTTTTTCCAATGCCTGTTTTCCATCTCTGGCAGCAATTAGCTCAAAATCTTCCTCTGCAAAGGTGAGCTCTACTACCCGGTGAATGGTCAAACTATCGTCTGCCAGCAATATTTTTTTTGCCATGAATCCCTCCGCTCTATATTTGGACCTTTAGGTGACCTTTTAATTAAATATAAAATATCATCAATTTAAAGCAGTGTCAAGCATTTATTGGATAGCCCCGCAGAGGGGTTAAAGCTTGACTATCTTGTTGCTGACAACCTCTTTGGTAGCGTTTCTGGTATCGAAAATCAGTCTGGAGTGCTCCACTATCCATTTATAATCGTAAACAGAATGGTCGGTAGCTATAACCACGCAATCAGCCTGGGCAAGAGCCCCTTTAGTCAAAGCCTGGGACCTCAAGGTTTTCCTGTTAGCCTTTAAGGAAGGAATATAGGGGTCGTTATATAGAACTCTTCCCCCTTTCCTCATTAAAATCCTCATTATCTCTATTGCAGGGGACTTCCGGGTATCATTAATGTCTCTCTTATAGGCTACTCCTAAAATCAGAAAAAAGGAGCCGTTTATTGACTTTCCTCTCTCGTTAAGCAGTTCATCAAGGCGCTTGACAATGAAAGAGGGCATATTACTATTTATCTCCTCTGCAAGCTCAATAAAGCGAGCATGGTAATTTAACTTCTTTAATTTCCATGAGAGATAATGGGGGTCAACAGGAATACAGTGCCCTCCGGAGCCCGGACCCGGGTAAAAGGGAGTGAAACCGAAGGGCTTAGTGGAAGCAGCTTCTATGACATCCCATACATCGATTTTTAGCTTGTTGCAAATTATAGCTACCTCGTTGACCAGAGCGATGTTAACGCTCCTGAAGGTATTTTCCAGAAGTTTTACCATCTCGGCGCTTTCGGTGCTGGAAACTGGCACCACTTTCTCTATTATCTGCTCGAAAAATGTCCTGGCCACCTCACTGCAGGCAGAGGTCAGACCTCCGACCACCCTAGGAGTGTTGGCGAGATAGTATGCTTTATTGCCCGGGTCAATGCGCTCGGGAGAAAAAGCCAGATAAAAGTCTTTCCCCGCCGCCATTCCGCTCTGTTCCAAAATGGGTTTAATTATCTCCCTTGTGGTACCCGGATATGTGGTGCTTTCAACCAATATCAGTTGACCTCTTTTGAGATACCTGGCTATTTCCTGGCAACATTCAATGATATGCGATATATCGGGGTCCTTGTTTTTGCTCAAAGAGGTGGGGACGCAGATACAGATAACATCAATCTCTCGCAAGATGCCATAATTGGCAGTAGCGGAAATCCTCCCCCTCTTCACTAAAGCTCCAAGCTCGTGGCTATCAATATCAAAAATATAAGACTCTCCTCTATTTATGGAATCCACCCTTTTCTTGTCAATGTCAATTCCAATCACTTCGAAGCCCACCTTGCCCAGCTCAACTAACAGGGGGAATCCCACATATCCCAATCCGATTACAGCTACTCGAGCGGATTTTTTTCTGATGGATTCAATAACTTTTTCCATATTCAGACCTTAATACACATATTAACTCAGCTTTATCTTGCCCTCCAACCAGCCAATTTTTATTTCTTGCCTATGTTCCGGTCCGGGAATGTAAGGCTTAATGTCTATAACAGAGGTTTGGTCGATGGCATCCAGTCCCTTTACCTTGAGGATATTTCCCTCCACTTTAATCAACCTCACCAGAGAAAGCCCCAGGGGATTTGGTCTATGGGGGGCTCGGGTGGCGAATAGACCCCGCATCGTATCATCAAGCCTCGGTTTGGCCAGTAAAGAGGCAGGCGGTGCTCGATGCATCCAGTATAATATGAATAGATGGGAAAAGCCCTCCACATCCTTTAATCCCTCCACATACTCGGGATATATCTCAATCTGACTCTCGCACTCCCGGAGCTCCTCCCCTCGGGGAACCTCCTCCGGCTCTCGGAAGGGTGAGTGCACCACTCCGATTGCTTTCAAACTCATTTCTGCTGGCACTGTCATGACATAGTAACTCCTTGACCTATATGTCTTGGGCATTACCAATACTTATGTTTATATTTCTGATAATAGCTGATAGTTTTTTTAACCCCCTCGTCCAAGGAGACCCGAGGCTTCCAGCCCAGACGACGGGAGAGCTTGCTTATGTCGCTGATGTAATCCCCGGTTTCCACAAAAGCGGAATCTTTTGGCCACTCGGTATTTACTACCTTTGTATTCGGCAAGAAGAAGCCTACCTTCCTCACCATTTCCTTGAAAGTCGTCCCGATTCCCGTACCCAGATTGAAGACATCGTGCCGCAATCTCTCATCAATTGCCGCTGTCAGCATGGCATCAGCCACATCGGTTACATAGATATAATCGCGAATCTGTTCTCCTTCGCCGTAAATGGTCAACTGCTTCCCATCCAGAGCCAGCTTGATGAACCAGTTAAGTATACCGTAGCGGCTGTGCTTCATCTGCTGTCGGGGACCAAAGGGGTTGGCAATCCTGAAGATGACCGTGGGTATTCCATAATAACGATGGTAGAAAGCGAAGTATTTTTCTGCGGTAAGCTTATGGATGCCGTATATGCTCAGA
Source organism: Candidatus Aminicenantota bacterium (assembly GCA_029880275.1). Taxonomy (GTDB): domain Bacteria; phylum Acidobacteriota; class B3-B38; order Guanabaribacteriales; family B3-B38; genus Guanabaribacterium. The sequence continues at coordinate 10,840 of JAOUOQ010000031.1, forward strand.
CAGTTAAACGGATGAGCCTCATCCACCGGGTTGTACTCAATGGAGCCATAGACGAATCGGGAGCTGGAAAATATAATCTTAGCCTCCTTGTTATGGAGACGACACGCCTCCAGCACATTCAGATGCCCTCCGCAGTTTATTTCCAAATCTAAGAAAGGCTGTGTGATGCTATCTATATAGCTCACCTGAGCGGCTAAGTCGAAGATAATCTCCTTTCCCACCACTACCTTCTTCATCAGCTCAAAGTCTCTCACATCCCCCTCAATGAATACTACATCATCTTTTATCTCTTCTAAGTTGAACCTGTTTCCCCCATAGAGGGGCAGCATAGCATCAAGGATGGTGACCTTCGCCCCCAGGGGGACGGCAAGGTTGGCTATGGTGCTGCCGATCATCCCCGCTCCACCGGTTATCAAAATCTCCTTTCCTTTTAAATCTCTCAATCTGCTATCTTCCATTAAAATTCTTTCCTTTGCAATTAAGTTTTGCTCCTTCTTCAAACTCTCTTATGGCAAAGTCAAAGCACTTAAAAAGATATCCTCTAAGTAGGGATTAATATTCCATCATGGCTAACTTAAGATATGCTACTTCACCGCAGGTAAATAAGTCAATCAAAACTCTTCTACTTATCAGAGAGAAACTAAGAGAAACAGCGAACCCTTCCCCATTTGGATTAACAGGCGTTCTCCCTAAAAGAGCTTTAAGGGCTTGATGCTCACCAGTCGGGCTCAGGTTTTCAGCTTCTTGCCCAGCAGCTCTTCAACATCCTCGATCTTACCCTTTAATCTACTGGTTCTCCCGGCAAAATCATCTATAATAATGGTGGTCAGTACCCGCTCGGCGAAGTTTCTCATAAGGTTGTGGCAATCTCTTATCAACTGCATCACCTCATCCCATTCCCCCTCCACCAGGGTGGACATGGCTGTCAGTCGGTAATCCAGTCCTCGCTCGTCGACAAGCTTCAAGATTTGAGCGACATATTCCCCTACCCTCGCTCCTTTACCTATGGGGACGATGCTGAATTGAGCAAGCATATAGACCTCCAGCTAAACGGTCGGCTCCTTAAAAATATCAGCTACCTTTCAATCCTCTCCTTATTTAAAAATGATTAGATGATTATTGCGTGTTACCTATGTAAACCCTCGGCAAAAGCGGGCTCATACCGCAGAGTAGCTTATAGACTGAAATCCCTGCCCAATCGGCTACCTCCTCCGCGGTTACTTTCTGCTCTCCTTGATTGCCAATAAGAACCACTTCCTCTTCGGTACCGATATCCTGCCTCCCCTGAAGATTGACTGTCATATGGTTAGCTGTGATTCGTGAAACCAGCGGAAACCGACTACCTTTTATAAGCACTTCTGCCTTTCCGGCAACCTGCGGTGGATAACCATCGGAGTAGCCGATGGGGAGAGTGGCAATTGTCTCCTTCTTTTCGGCGACAAACTCCCGGTGATAGGAGACGGAGTCCCCGGGACGAAGCTCCTTTACATATATCACCCTTGTTTTTAGCTGAAGAACTGGTTTTAACTCCACTTTCCTCTCTTGTTGAGCCTTAGCTGATGGGTAGTGACCATAAATCATAATTCCGGGTCGCACCATATCCAGATGAGCCTGAGGCAAAGAGAGAACGGCGGCACTGCTGGCGGCATGCTTTGTACCCACACCTATCCCTTTGTTTTCCGCCTCCTGGCATAGCTGGAGGAACCGCTGCAGCTGCACGAGGTCGAAATCCTCATCCTCACTGAAAGTGGTGAATACCCCCTCAACGAGGAGTTCCTTGGTGGAGGCTACTTTCTCCACCAGTGGGAGCGCGCGGTAATAAGGGACTCCCACCCTCCCCAGACCGCTATCTATTTTGAGGTGTATGCGAGCTCTCTTTCCCTGGCGGCGAGCTGCGGCGATAAGGTATTCCACCCGGTCGCTGTAAACAGACTGCGAGATGCCGAGCCTTACAATCTCCTCCGCTTCCTGCTGGGAAAAGGGACCGATATTGAGGATGGGGCATTTCACCCCCGCCTCTCTGAGCTTTAACGCTTCGCTGTACTTACCTACCATCAGACCGGCAACCTCCTGCTTTTCCAGAAAACTGCCCACTCCGACAAGACCATGTCCATAGGCGTTCCCCTTAATAACCGCCATAATCGGCTTCCCCCCGGTGAATTTGCGGAGCTGGGAGATGTTCCAGGCCATGTGGTTGAGGTCTATCTCCAGCCAGGGGTCAAAACTTCCCGAAGGCTCTTCTGCCTGGTGATTGCTACGGAGGGAAGAAGGAAAGTTTGTCCTTTTAAAAAGTGCTATGCCGGCTGCGCCTTCTCCGGCTAATTTCAAGAATTTTCTTCTATTAAATGGCAT
>JAOUOQ010000032.1 GCA_029880275.1 Candidatus Aminicenantota bacterium
AAAACTAATAGAAAGATACCGAAAAGACTTTCTCCGCTTCATAAAACTCCCTACACTCGGCAGGCTTCTATTTCATGGCATGCCTGCACGAGGAAGGGGAAAAGGATAGGTATGTAGAAAAAATCGAGGTGCTTAAATACGGAGCTATTTGGGAGGAGGGAGGGATTTTCCCAGGGCAAGGTTAATGGCTGCCCGGGAGATTATCACCTTGGGGTCGATTAGCTGGACCCTTGTTCCTGCCATATCCTTCTGGTTCAGTTCCAGAGCTTCTCCATCCCGGAGGGAAGGCATAACAATTCATGGTCCAGGGGAAGTGTCTCTCCAGTATGGAGATTATCTTGGGCTCCCTCTGATGCCACCTCTGACGGAAAGCCCCATAAAACCTCAGAATTTCTCCACCGCCTCATAAATCCACTCTCCCTATGCTCTGACCCTCCTTCCGTTCTTCCGCAGCCAGCACACCCCGTGCCCTTCCTCTCTGATATGGGGGATGATGAGCTCCTCCAAGCTGCCCCTGGAGGTCAGGATACTCTTCCTCTGGCGGTATCCCCATCCCCACCCCTTTGAGCCTTCCCTCTTATACCTCCCTCTTCCCAATACCTTATTCTTCTCATCCAATAACACTGCCTCTACTGCCTCCTCCAGTATCCTGAGCACATAACTCCTGATTTCTTTCCAGGCTCCGGCTACAATATCAGCAAGTTACAGTTGAGCCATAGGTATCTCCTTCTTTTTACCTCACCAGGAGACACCCTCTTTTATTTTGAAGAGAATTTCAACACTAAATTATACAGCCTCGCTATGGAGGGTATGTATTACCTCTGATACCTTTAATGGCTTGAATGGGGGTGGGGGAGCGCCACCCTTTTTCCTTGACAATTTTCTCTCTGTCAAGTTACACTTTTATCACAGTTCAGGAGATGAGGGAAAGCTCCTCAGTAACGATGGGTAGGATGAATATTTTGTTTGTCTGCACTGGTAACTTATGCCGCAGCCCCCTGGCTGAAGGGTATATGAGGAAGATTTTAGCTGACAAAGGTCTGCTGGAGGTAGAAGTGAGCTCTGCCGGCTGCTGGGCTGGCAACGGTGCCCAAGTCTCCGAGGGAGCTCAAAAGGTGGCGGAGGAGAACGGTTTTCAGCTCTCCGAACATCGAAGCCGTCCGATGACCCCTGAGATGGTCGCCCGGGCTGACATTGTTGCTGCGATGGACGAGGAACAGCGGGAAGAGATCGTCAACCTTGCCCCCGCGGAGAAGAACAAGGTGGTTCTGCTGAGGTCTTTCGCCCCTGATGGCACTACGGAGAGCTCTATACCCGACCCATATGGTGCTGATCTGGACTCCTATCGCTATGTGTTCCAGCTGATTAAGGAGTCAGTGGGTGGACTTTACCGTCATCTGTTAGCCAGCGGCAAGCTCAGACCTTCAAAGAGAAGATGAGAATATCTAATTTTTTCCCTTTTTCTTCTGTCATTATGAACAAGAGGTAAAATGCCCAGGGTTGATGATTATTTTAGCTCCATTGAGGAGCACTTTGTCCGATTACGCGAGAGTCCATTGATTCTCTCGCCAAAGGATTGGTGGCTGATTCAGAAGTGGAAGGAGGAAGGGATACCTCTCTCCGTGGTTCTTCAGGGTCTGAACAGGACATTTGAGAAATTCACAAAAGGAGCTCAAAAAAGGAGGAAGATTAATTCCATTGCCTATTGCGCCCAGGAGGTGCTTTCAGCCTGGGAAGAGTTCAAGGAATCTTTGATAGGGAAGAAGAAAAGTGAAGAGCAGCCTCCACTTTTTACTCCCGGGGAAATAGCATCCTTTCTGGGGGAGCTCCAGCAAGGACTGGAGAGAGCGGCTAAAATAGCAGCCAGAAAGGGTAAAGATGAGTTGGAGGGGAAGCTTAGAGATATCAACCGAGATGTGGATCAGCTCCGAGCAGAAGCTGATGAGGAGATGGATTTAGAGAAGGTTGAGGAGAGACTTGAAGAGCTGGAGAACATAGTAAAAGAAGCTATTCGGCATGCAGAGGATGAAGAAGTGGTCAAAGAGATTGAACGCCAGGCGGAGGAGGAGTTGAAAGAGTACCGCCGGGGAATGAGCCCCAGGCTTTTCAAGGATACGGTGGAGGGATTTGTATGGAAAAAGCTTTTAGCCTCCTACAAGATTCCCCGTATGAGCATATTTTATCTCAAGCAATCATAGTCAGGCTCTCATAGTTTTTTATTAGCCCATACCGGTCAATGAGATACCCTCTGTTGTTTGTATCTGTAGCTTTCATAGGAGGGCTGTTGTTTGCCCGAAAAGGGGTAGTCCTATTCTGGGCTATTACTGTATGCTTAATAGTGGTGAGCGTCCTTGCTATTTATTTGCTCAAAATAGGAAGGCTGCGAGGCTCATTCCTCTGTTGTCTTTTGGGATTCTTTTTAGCAGGGGTTCTCTGGCTCCCTGCCGGGGAAAGGAAGCTCCCCTCTAACCACATAGAATTACTTTTTCGTCAGCGAGGGGCGATTGATTTTAGCCAGCCGGTTGAGCTCTTTGGTCTGGTAGACCAGAGCCCGGAGGAGCGCTTCGACCGCTTTTATCTCTATGTCCGGCTGGAACGCTTAGCCTCAAAGGGGAAGGTGATGCAGGTGGAGGGTAGGGTGCGGCTGACCGTTTATCACTCGTCGCTCTCTCGTCGTGAAAAGAATAAGGTTGAATACGGAGATTTTATCCGCACCATCACCCGTTTGCGAAAGCCCTATGTCTATAAGAACATCGGAGGATTCAATTATGAGGAGTACCTCCAACGGCGGGGAATATCGCTGGTAGGGAGTGTGAGCAGCCCGCTGCTGATAGAGGTGCTTGAGAAAGAGAGGGGGAATAGCCTGAAGAGAGCGCTTTACAGGGTCAGGAGCAAATTGTCCACGCTGGTAGATAAATACTTTTTCACCAGTTCCGGACTTCTATCCCAACGAGGTGCTATCTTAAAGGGGATGACCCTCGGAGAACGCGGCCTGATATCAGAAGGGACAGCGAGAATGATGCAAAAATCGGGCGCCTATCATATCCTCGCCATAAGCGGGCTCCATATAGGGATAATAAGCTATTTTCTCTACCTGCTGTTTTCCTTTCTGAGGATTAACGAAAGATGGAACTGCGGGCTGATCATCATATTGCTGGCTCTGTATGCCATCATGACCGGGGGGAGGGCTTCGGTGATGCGGGCTACCATTATGGCTGTGGTTTATCTGATGGGGAGAATACTTTACCGGGAAGGGAACTTTTTGAACACCATCTCCTTCTCCGCACTGGTAATATTGCTGTGCTACCCCGCCCAGCTCTTTGATGCTGGGTTTCAGCTCACTTTTACCGCTACATTATTCATAGTGCTCGTTGCCCATCGAGTGAGCAAGTTTCTCCACTTTCTGCCAAGATATCTCAGGGGAGCTGTAGCCATATCCCTGGCAGCTCAGATAGGTTTGTTACCCATTCTCATATACTATTTTCATCGGGTGTCATTAGTATCTATAATTACCAACATAGCTGTCGTCCCCTTAAGTGCTCTGGTGGTTATGGGAGGCTTTGTCTTTTATCTCCTCAGCTTGGCAATATCCCCTCTTTCCCTCTATTTTTCTGTCCTGCTGGATTCTTTGCTTCGTCTGTTTTATAACTCATTTTACTGGGTAGGGAACCTCCCTCATGCGTCCTATCGGATTCCAACCCCTTATTGGTGGGTGGTTGCCGGTTATTACGCTCTGATGCTGGTGATGCTTCTTCCCTTGCGGCGGAGACTATTAAAAGCGGGGGCAATGATATTCTGGGCAGGATTTGCCATTCTGCTTCTCACCTTCCCCTTCAAGCCCCAGGTCTCTCCCTATTTGACCGTTACCTTTTTTGATGTGTATCACGGCGAAGCTGTGCTGGTGGAGTTCCCCTCGGGTGAGCGGATGCTTATCGATGGAGGGGGGTATAAAGATGATTTCTCCTTTACCGGAGAGTATGTAATCTCCCCTTTTCTCTGGAATAAGGGGGTTAAGCGAATTGATTGGGTGGTGGTGACTCACTCTCATATTGACCATATAAGTGGGCTCAATGCCATAATCGAAAATTTTGATGTAGGGGAAGTATGGCAGGGTAACCCATCTCTTGAAAATTTTTATTATAGAAGTTTTCTGCAGCTGATAAGGAAGAAAGAGGTTCCACTCAAGAGCCATTATCAGGGTGACCGCATGGAGGTATCAGGGGTGCAAGTGAGGGTTTTGAATCCGCCCCCCAGAAGCTCGCTGCCCTATCGTCTGGAAAATGACAACTCCCTGGTGATTCAGTTAAGGTATAAGGGAGTCAGGTTCTTGCTCACTGGTGATATAGAAGAAAATGTAGAAAGCCAGCTTACTGCTAATTATGGCAGCGAACTACAGAGCGAGGTAATGAAAGCAGCCCATCACGGAAGCACCTCTTCTAACAGCGATGAGTTCGTTGAGATGGTAAAACCTCGTGCAGTGGTGGTGTGCGGGAGGCTGGGCTTCTGGCAGGATGGAACGAAGAGCTTTAAGACTGAGAAGGGAATTATAGTTTACTACACAACCAGAGATGGTCAGGTAACAGTGTTCACTGATGGGGACACTTTTAAGGTGAACACCTATTTTGATTCTGCGGCAATGCGGGGGAAGGGAGTTTATTTTACAGGCTCTTGATATGAAGCCTGGAGGGTCTGAGCGCTCTCCAGAGCTATCACCACATAATTAAAGAGGTCTTGCTTTCTTATGTAGGCGACATTCTGGTCGTTGATTTCAAACTCCATATCCCTTTTGATGACCTCAATAGGGAGGTTCCATACAAGGTTTCTATCACCCCAATGTACCAGACCCACAATCCAATATTCCCCATAGGTAAGTTCTAACTGAGCCATGCCGAAATTATCGGTGGCAAATTTTCCCCTTTCACTGTTGCGATAGAACTCTTTTACTCGCTGTACGATGATGGTTGATATCTCAGCAGTTTGTTTCTCTAATATATTGGTCACCTGTTCGTTGAGACTGTCAAGTTTTGCCTGAAGAGGCTTGAGATTTCGCTCGAGGGTTGGTCTCAGGGTTTCTCTCAATTTAAGGTCTCGACTTATTTTTCTCTGGACGCCATCCATTTGCTTCTTTGTATTGTCCAGCTGCGTGCGGAGACTATCCAGGAGGCTTAGCTTTGCGCTATTGCCTGCTTTTTTAACTTCCTGGAGTTCGGAATTGTAAATTAGATATACCTCAAACCAGGTATTTGCCCTGCTTAGCTGGCGTTCTTTTGCTGCCCGTTCAGAGCGATTAGGGTATGCCTTGGTGAGATAGCTCTGATAAGCAGCTCTGGCGCTCTGGTTAAGCTGGGCTTCCTGCTGTCTGTTTTGAGGCAGTTCGGTTTCTATTCTCTTGGTCTCCTTTTCAAAGTCGGTGATAAGCTTGTCTATATTGGCCGACAGCTCTTGCTCTTGGGGGTGGAAGTTAATCTGCTGGCGGGCACTCTCTTCTAGCTCACCGTATTTCATTTCTGTTTTTACTTCATAGGCTACCTTATCGACCTTGTCGACGAAGTCATAAGTAAAGAGCTCAAAGGTATAGTTTGCCAGAGGTTGCGCGGCTACTTTTGCTCTAATAGTTACCTCCCCTTGTCTGGTCTCTGGAGGCGGTCCTTCGCCCTCCTTACCTCCACAGGCGGTAAATAAGATAGCCAGTATTGCAACTATCGTTATCCCAAACAGATACCTTATCATTCGAAATCCCTCCCCAACCATAACAGGAGAATAATGCATTCACATCTCCCTTCCATAGTTTTAATTATATTTACTTCCTTCTTTAATTTCAAGTAAATACCTGAAAATACCTTCTACTTCTTCTTTTTAATTCATAAAATACTAACATACTATAATGGAGATTACAATAAAAATTAATATAGATTTGGGGTGAGCTTAGCGTTTCACTCTTTTTTTATACAGATGGATGTAAAAAACCTTGACATTCCCTCAAACTTTGTGTTAATTAAGTATTATATAATTAAATACTATATATGAGAAGGAGGGGGTCTTATGTTAAAGAGATTTTATACCATTATCATCGTTCCTCACGCCGCTGCAAAGTTTCGGCAGATAAAAATTCCTCATCATCGCCTTGTGCTGATTTCGGTTATCTGTTTTTTTGTCATCATCTCAATAGGCTTTTTTGCATATAACTATGTTCATTTGAGTGCGAGGGTTGGCGAGCTGGACAGTCTATTGCTGGAGAATGCTCGGCTTAAGAATGAGAATGCCGAGTATAAAGTTTCTACCGATATCATAAGCCAGAAAATAGCAGAATTTGATGATTATAGAAAAAAGCTCAACACCATTGCCGGTATTCAACCTCCTCCGGAAGGAGGAGAATACGGCGGTGTTGGCAACCTGGATGATGTACAACAATCTCCCGCTACAAGAGCTCTGAAGCACAATCTGCCGTCACTGCAGCAGCAAGTGAAGGATATGGATAAGAATTTTCAGCTATTAATGGACCACTATGAAAACCTGTCCCTTTTGCTGGCTTCCACACCTTCTATATGGCCGGTCCGAGGATATTTGTCCGGGTTCTTCCGTTATCGCACAGACCCCTTTACCGGGCATAACTCATTTCATCAGGGGATAGATATCTCTACTCCATTGGGTAAGCCGGTAATAGCTCCCGCCGACGGCATAGTGATCAGTGCCTCCCAAAACAAAGGCTACGGCAATATCGTTGTAATCAAGCATCGCTTCGGCTATACCACCCGCTACGGGCATCTGTCGAAATTCGCTGTGAGAAGAGGTCAAGAAGTGAAGAGGGGGGATGTGATAGGCTATATTGGTCAATCAGGCAAAGCCACAGGTCCCCATCTTCATTACGAGGTAAGAATTAATAATAAATCTGTAAATCCTCTTAACTACATATTGGAGGAGTAGCTCCTACTCCATTTTCTGTCCCTTTTCCTTGGCCGAAAAGGGAAGGAAATTTCTTTCCAATAAGAATTTATATGCCTTTGCTTTAGCAAAAATAACCAATCTCTTGTCTCCTTCACATCCCCTGTTTCCCCTTGACTTAAAAGCAGGAATTTGCTATCTTTAATTAAATACTGAATATGATGCTGGTGAATTTTGATGATTGATTCTATTTTATCCAAAATTATAGGCACCAAGCACGAGAGAGATGTGAAGAAGCTCCAGCCCTATGCGGAGCAAGTGAACAGTTTGGAGCCGTCAATCTCCCGTCTATCCGACCAGCAGCTGAGAGCCAAGACCGCTGAGTTCAAACAGAAAATAGAGGCAGGTGCCAGCCTAGATGACATCCTGGCAGAAGCATTTGCTGTGGTTAGAGAGATAGCCAAGCGCACTATCCATATGCGACACTTTGATGTGCAGATCATAGGGGGCGTAGTCCTCCACCAGGGGAAGATAGCAGAGATGAAAACCGGCGAGGGGAAGACACTGGTGGCCACGCTGGCGGTTTATCTCAACGCGCTGCTGGGGAAGGGAGTTCATGTGGTAACCGTGAATGACTATCTGGCTCGACGAGACAGTGAGTGGATGGGCCCCATTTACAAGTCTCTGGGATTATCCGTAGGGACCATTCAGCACGAATTGGACGATAGCCAGAGAAAACAAGCCTATGCCTGCGATGTAACCTACGGAACAAACAACGAGTTCGGCTTTGATTACCTGCGAGACAATATGAAGTTTGGAATCGACGATTATGTCCAGCGGGGACATCACTACGCCATTGTCGACGAGGTGGACAGCATACTGATAGACGAAGCCCGCACTCCGCTCATAATCTCCGGTCCAGCAGAGGAGTCAACTGAGAAATATTATGTCATCGACCGGATTATCCCTCATCTGAAGAGAGATACGCACTACGAAGTTGACGAGAAGTCACGCACCGCCACCCTGACAGAGCCTGGCGTAGCCAGGGTGGAGACCCTTATGGGGGTCAAGAACCTCTACGACCCAGCCCATATGGACATCCTCCACGGCGTATACCAGGCCTTGAAGGCCCATGCCCTTTTCAAGCGAGATGTCGATTATATGGTCAAAGTTGGTCAGGTGATTATTGTGGATGAGTTCACCGGGCGATTGATGCCCGGCAGGCGATATAGCGAAGGTCTTCACCAGGCGCTGGAGGCGAAGGAGAGTGTCAAAATAGAGGCCGAAAATCAGACCTTAGCCTCTGTTACCTTCCAGAACTACTTCCGTATGTATGAGAAGTTAGCCGGAATGACCGGCACAGCCGATACCGAAGCTATGGAGTTCAACAAGATTTACAACCTGGATGTGGTAGTTATCACCACCAATAAGCCATTGTGGAGGGACGAATATCCCGATGTCATCTATCGGACCGAGGATGAGAAGTTCGAGGCGGTTATTAGCGAAATAGTTCAGCTCCACCAGAAAGAAGCTGCTTACAACGGTAAGGTAGCCCAGGGACAGCCGGTTTTGGTGGGCACAGTCTCCATAGAGAAGTCGGAGAGGCTGAGCAGGATGCTGAAGAAAAGAGGGATAAAGCATGTAGTATTAAATGCCAAATACCACGAGAAGGAGGCTGAGATTGTAGCCCAGGCAGGTCAAGCAGGGGCGGTCACCATTGCTACCAATATGGCCGGGAGGGGGACCGACATTGTCCTTGGCGAGGGGGTTACAGCTCTGGGTGGGCTCCATATCACCGGAACCGAGCGGCATGAAGCTCGTCGCATCGATAACCAGCTTCGGGGTCGAGCAGGGAGACAGGGCGACCCCGGCTCCTCCCGCTTCTACCTTTCTCTGGAAGACGACCTCATGCGCATCTTCGGCATGGACCGCATCTCCGGAATAATGTCACGATTGGGGATGGAAACAGGGGTTCCCATTGAGCATCAGATGGTTACCAAAGCCATTGAGCGAGCGCAGAAGCAGGTGGAGGGTCAAAACTTCAATATCAGAAAGAACCTGCTCGAATACGACGATGTAATGAACAAGCAGCGGGAGGCTATCTATTCACTCCGGCGGGAGATATTGACCAATCCCGACCAGAGAGAGTACATTTTAGACTTGGCTCAAGACATATTAGATTGGTTGCTGGATACCTACGCCAATGAGGACACCGACCCCAAGGATTGGGATGTCGAAGGACTGAGCAAAAATATCGCACATTACTACGGGATTAACATGATTGAGGAAGGAGTCGACGCAGGTCAGCTGAGCTACAGCGAACTGCGGGAGCTCCTCTGGGAGAAGGCCAAAGGAAAATTTGAGAGAAAGGAGAAGGAGTTCGGTTCCGAGGCTATGAGAATGCACGAGAGAATGCTGATGTTGCAGATCGTGGACTCCCAATGGAAAGACCATCTTTATGCCATGGACCACCTCAAGGAGGGCATCGGATTGCGTGGCTATGCCCAGCAAGACCCTCTGGTGGTTTACAAGCGGGAAAGCTTCGAGATGTTCAGGCAGATGAAGGAGAGAATAGAGGACGATATTGTCCGATTCCTCTTCCTCATAGAGCCTGCTCCTGCTCGAGAGGAAGAGGTGGTCGTGGCCAAGCGGAGATGGGCAGCTAATGTCCCTTCCGCATCTTCGGAGCCTGTCAAGGCTAAGCCGGTTAAGAGGGACTCGAGAAAGATTGGACGAAATGACCCCTGCCCCTGTGGCAGTGGTAAAAAATACAAGAAGTGTTGCTACTTGAAAGGGGTTAAAGTATAGAATTATTTATCCTTCCCGTCCCCCCTTAGTGGGATTGACCACCACTTTACCACTACGGGGCACCGCACTTAAGGGTAATTTTTTTAATTTCTTAGATTCCTTATAAGGGGTGAAGAGGTTTTATTTTTTAGCAAGGAAGTAAACCAACTTGAGAATGGGAGGTCTACATGCTTGACGAAAATCCTCCTTTCGGCTTAACCTTCGACGATGTCCTGGTGCTGCCGGCGAAATCGGAGGTCTTGCCTCGCCAGACCGATGTCACCACTCAGCTCACAACCAATATCCGACTAAACATCCCCATAATAAGCGCTGCTATGGATTCGGTTACCGAGGGACGCCTGGCAATTGCCATTGCCCAGCAGGGTGGGCTCGGCGTAATCCATAGAAACCTTACCATTGAGGAGCAGTGCTCTGAGGTGGATAAGGTAAAGCGCTCGGAAAGCGGGATGATAATCGACCCCATTACTATGTCCCCTGACAAGAAAATTTACGAAGCCATGGAGGTGATGCAGAAATTCAAAATATCAGGGGTTCCCATAGTTAATGATGATGGAAAGCTGTTGGGGATTCTTACTAACCGCGATATCCGTTTTGAGACCAAGCTCGATTTGCCTATCTCCGAGCGGATGACCAAGGGGAACCTGATAACAGTCCCTGTGGGGACTACCCTCGATGAGGCTCAGCAGATTCTCCTCAAACACAAAATAGAAAAGCTTCTGGTGGTGGACGAAGATTATAAGCTGAGGGGCTTAATCACCGTAAAGGATATACAGAAGAGGCGCCAATATCCCAACGCCTGTAAGGACAAACTGGGCCGGCTGAGAGTAGGGGCTGCCATAGGGGTGACAGGCAATTATAAAGAGAGGGCGGCAGAGCTTGTAAAGACAGGGGTTGATGTGCTGGTGGTCGATAGCGCTCATGGTCATTCCAAGGGAGTGATGGAGGCTATCAAAGTGCTCAAGCAAAGATTCCCCGACACCGACCTCATTGCCGGCAATGTGGCCACCAAGGAAGCCACTGATGAGCTAATTGGGATGGGGGCGGATGCTATCAAGGTGGGCATCGGTCCGAGCTCTATTTGTACCACCAGAGTCATCGCCGGCGCAGGAGTCCCCCAGATAACCGCCATTGCCGAATGCGCCCGAGCGGCTAAGCCTTGCAAAGTTCCCATAGTTGCTGATGGAGGTATAAAATATTCGGGCGACATCACCAAAGCCGTGGCAGCGGGAGCCGATGTGGTGATGATTGGGAGCCTCTTTGCGGGAACTGATGAGAGCCCGGGAGAGGTGATCCTCTACCAGGGACGTGCCTACAAGACATATCGAGGGATGGGCTCTCTGGGGGCGATGAAGGTAGGGAGCAAGGACCGCTATCTCCAGCAGGAAGAGCTGGAAGAGACCAAGCTGGTCCCCGAAGGAATTGAAGGGCGGGTTCCCTATAAAGGATCGTTAGCCGATAGTGCCTATCAACTCGTCGGCGGTCTGCGAGCAGGAATGGGGTATTGCGGATGTCGGACTATTAAGGAGCTTCAGGAGAAGAGCAGGTTTATAAGGGTTACCAGTTTTGGTCTGAAGGAGGCGCATGTCCACGATGTTATAATCACCCAGGAAGCCCCCAACTACAAGCTTACCTGAATCTCCTTTGGAAAGGAGATAGTAATTTTTCTTTTCCGCTCTCCCTCTGCGGACAGTCTCACCACAATAGCCGATGCCGGGCTGAAGGGTCCTAATTTCTCCCCCCATTCTACCATTACCACATTGGCCGGGGTCATAATTTCCTCCAGACCAAGGTCATAAAGCTCCTCGGGACCTTTAATTCGGTAAAGGTCGATGTGCAAAAGTTTTAATCTTCCGCAGTATTCGTTTATCAGAGTAAATGAGGGGCTGGTTACCTCGGTAGAGCCTTTTATTCCCAAACCGGAAGCTAAACCTTTGGCGAAGATGGTCTTTCCACTGCCCAGCTCCCCTATGAGGAGGATTGTCTCACCACCCTTCAGCTTTTTGCCTAATTGTTTGCCCAGATTAAAGGTCTGGCTGGGAGAGGTTGTGCGGTAGGTCATTTCTTTTTTCGGTTTTTTAGCGCTCATTTCTTCTCAAATCGGAGGAGTGCATCGGGGAGGAAGTCCAGGATATCAGCGGCTGCCAGGTAGTTTTCCCCCATCTGCTCGGCCGCCATGTCTCCCGCCAATCCATGCAGATAAACACCTAAAATGAGGGCATCGGTCATAGGCAGCCTTTGGGCTACCAAACCGGCTATCATCCCTGTGAGGACATCGCCGGTTCCACCGCTTGCCATGCCGGGATTTCCGGTGGGATTGATGTAGACTTCCCCTTCGGGAGTGGAGATGACCGTCCGGTATCCCTTCAGAACTATCCAGAGGTGATGCTCCTGGGAAAAGCGACGGCATATACCGATGCGGTCTTTCAATATATTTTCTGGCTTCATTTTTATCAATCTGCCCATCTCACCTGGATGGGGGGTTATCGCAAGGCTCTTTCCGCTCCCTTTTAGTTTATCGGGGCAATCGGCGAAGGCATTGATTCCGTCGGCATCGATTATCGTGGGCAAAGAGGAGGTGCTGACAACCTGCTGGATGTAGTATTGTGTCTGAGAGTTAAGGGAGAGTCCCGGGCCAATGGCCAGGGCAGATTTACCCTCTAATAAATGATGAGTGGGCTCAATGGCCTTTTCCGAGATGGTTCTGTCAGTTGTTTCGGGGAGGGCGGCGGTCATCACCTCGGTGAGCTTCACCTCCAGTATGGGATTGCAGCTCTGGGGGGTGGCCACGGTTACCAGTCCGGTGCCTATTCTCAGGGCTCCTTCTCCTGCCAGGCAGGCGGCGCCGGTCTTGCCTTCTGAGCCAGCTATTATAAGGAGATGCCCGTAGTGTCCTTTGTGAGTGTTGGCCTTACGCCTGGGAAAGATTTCCCTTATCAGTTCCTCATCTATGAGATTGATGTGCACACCTTCTTCTTCAATTACCCTTTGGGGGATGCTTATGTCGGCTACCACCAATCTTCCGACATACTCCTCAGCGGGAGGGAGAATATGGGCATATTTCGGGCAGGCAAAGGTGACCGTGAGGTCAGCCTTTACGGCTGTACCAATGACTTGGCTGCTGATAGTCCTGAGGGAATATCTATGGAGGCTACCATGACTCCAGAGCGGTTTACTTCTTCTATAATCTGCTTATAAAAGCCAGTCACCGGTTTGGAGAGCCCGGTACCCAGCATGGCATCGACAATCAGGTCGAAGCTCTGCAGGGGGAGCTTCTGCTTCTGCCAGAGTTGGGGGGTGGGCACCTCGAGGAACTCTATTCCCATATTGAGAGCGATATTGAGGTTAGTTTTAGCATCTCCGGTAATCTCTTTCCGTCGGGCTAACAGGATTATCAGAGGTTTATGTCCTCTGTTATAGAGATGTCGCGCCACCACATAGCCATCCCCTCCATTGTTTCCTTTCCCG
>JAOUOQ010000188.1 GCA_029880275.1 Candidatus Aminicenantota bacterium
CCGAGTCCTTTATCTTCTGCTTTTCTTCGCCCTCGTGATGATATTCACATCCAGGATAGCCAGCCTTCTTACAGTTGGGGAGGAATCCAAGATAATAATTGATATAGGCCTAAGCGCCATCTCCTTCTTCGGAGTGTTGATGGCGGTTCTCATAGGGATAACCCTGGTGTCCAGGGAGATAGAGAAGAAAACCATCCATAATATCCTCTCCAAGCCCATCCGTCGCTATCAGTTTCTGCTGGGAAAGTATGGGGGGCTGCTGCTGACCATACTGATTATGGACTTCATTATGACTCTGGGGCTGCTGCTCACCCTCTATGTCAAATCGGGAAGGTTTGAGTTCTCACTGCTGCTGGCCATGGGTCTTTTCTTCTGCGAGCTGCTCATAATCACTGCTTTTGCCATCTTCTTCTCCACCTTTACTACTCCCATACTGAGTTCTGTTTTCACTCTGGCTGTTTATATAGTAGGTCATCTCTCATGGAACCTGTTAGCTTTAAAGGAGCGTATCACCTCCTTCTGGGGAAAAGCTCTCTGCACTCTGCTCTATTATCTATTGCCTAATCTGGAAAACTTTAATATTAAAAACGAGGTGGTGCATCAGCTCAGCGTAGGATGGAAGACCGTCTTCCTTGCTATTGGATACGGAATATCTTATTCGGTGGTCATTATCCTGCTGGCAACACTCATAGTTCAACGGAAGGATTTCGTCTGAGATGCGGATTCGGAGCCTGATTCTTTTGATTTTAGCCCTCTTTTTCTTTCTTTCCCTCCTCTTCCAGTTGAATCTGGAAAAGGTACGAGGAGAGGCTATTCCTCGTCCGCCCTTCCTTTACCTCCCTACGGGGAGATATCTCAAAGCAGTAACGCTTGGCTACGAGAATTTCGCTGCCGATATCCTCTACTTGTGGAGTATACAGCGGTATAGCCGTTACGAGGGGGAGCATCGTTTTCGTTATCTGGAGCATGTCTATAATATGATAACCGACCTTGACCCCCAATATATCGACCCCTATCTTATCGGTGCCCTCACTATGGCGCGAGAGGGGAGCGATTACGAGAGAGCGTTCAAGCTGTTACAGAAGGGGATGAGGAATAATCCTGATGAGTGGATTCTCCCGCTGGATGCCGGCTTCTATGCTCTTATGGATTTGAATGATTATCCCAAGGCCATTGATTATTTTATGAGGGCGAGCAAAATTGAAGGCTGTCCACCCGAGGTAGACCGTCTCATAGCCGGCGCCTTTTTGCGTAAGGGGGATAAGGTCTCCTCCCTGAAATTCTGGCTTGATATTTATAACTCCACCACCGATGAGCGGATAAAAGAGGTGAGCTATAATCATATATACGACCTGAAAATCGCCATCGACCTGGAGATGCTCCAGAGCGCAATCGACAATTACAAGGAGAAAAAAGGGAGGGTCCCTTCCTCCCTCTCCGCTCTGGTGAGGGAAGGTTTCCTAAAGGGGATTCCTGTTGACCCCGATGGGAAAAGCTATGGGTATGACCGAAACAGCGGCACGGTGAGCGCCGCGTCGGAGTATAAACTGAGGCATTAAGATGCTTCTCTTTCCCTTTTTCTCAAAAGTGAGGGGATGACGGCATTTATTTTTTTTCTCTACGGATTGATAATTGGAAGCTTTCTCAGCGTATGTATCTATCGGCTCCCTAAAAAAGAATCCATTGTCTTCCCCCGCTCCCGCTGCCCCAGGTGCCTCCAGACAATCCGCTGGTATGATAATTTGCCCTTGGTCAGCTACCTGGTGTTGCGGGGAAGGTGCCGCTTCTGCAAGAATCCCATTTCGCCCCTTTACCCCCTGGTAGAAGGGCTGAACGGCGCGATTTTTGCTCTGCTGTACCTCAAATATAGCCTCACTCCCCAGCTTTTCATCTATCTGCTACTGGCCAGCGGGTTGCTGGTGCTTATCTTCATCGACCTCCGCCACCGCATTCTTCCCAACTACTTCACCTTGCCGGGGATTGGGCTGGGCTTTCTCCTTTCCTTTGTCAGCCCTATGGTCGAGTGGTGGGACTCCCTTGTGGGGATAGCCCTCGGTGGGGGGCTTCTGCTGCTGGTGGGCACCGTCTACCACTGGTTGAGAAAAGTCGAAGGGATGGGGATGGGGGATGTGAAGCTAATGGCCATGGTGGGAGCCTTTGTGGGATGGAAGCTCACCCTCCTGACCATCGTCCTCGGCGCTCTGCTCGGGTCCATTGTCGGTGTCGGTTTAATAATCAAGAGAGGCGGCGACCTGAAAACAGCCCTCCCCTTCGGGACTTTCCTCGGTTCGGCTGCCCTCGGCTCCCTGCTTTTCGGTCAGGAGATTATCAACAGCTACCTTACATTGATAAGGGGCGCTATCTTTTAAAAAGGTGCTAAATATGAAAAAGAAGAGAGAGCTGACCTATGCTGGGGCAGGCGTCGACTCCGCTATGGAGGAGCGGGGGATGATGGGATTGTTGAAATGGGTGAGAAAGACCTACGGCTTTCCTGGTAAGAGGGCACGCTTGATGGTGGAGGTCGGTTACTTCGCCAGTGTGATGGATATCGGAGGCAAGATGGGGCTGGCGATGACCACCGACGGGGTGGGGACCAAGATTCTGGTCGCCCAGCAGATGCACAAATACGATACCGTGGGAATAGATTGCGTGGCCATGAATGTCAACGACCTCATATCTGTGGGCGCCAGACCGATTGCCATGCTCGACTATTTAGCCGTGCAGAAGCCCGCGCATCGCCTGCTGGAGGAGATTGGCAAGGGGCTCTATCTCGGAGCCCGCCAGGCGGGTATCTCCATCCCCGGAGGTGAGGTGGCTCAGCTGCGCGAGATGCTCAAAGGTAAGCGCCGCAATTACGCCTTCGACCTGGCGGGGATGGGGCTGGGGTTTGTACCCCTGGACAGGGTGATAGTGGGGCAGGACATTGAGCCCGGCGATGTGGTGGTCGGGCTGCAGAGCAGCGGCATCCACAGCAATGGCCTGACCCTGGCTCGTCGAGTCTTCTTCGACCGAATGGGCTACTCAGTGGATACCTATCTGCCCGAGCTGAAAAGAAGCGTGGGGGAAGAGCTGCTGGAGCCCACCCGCATCTATGTCCCCGAAGTGATGGAAATGCTGGAGGCTGACCTCAGGATAAAAGCCCTCCTCAACATCACCGGCGATGGCTTCTTCAATCTCATCCGGGTGAATGCTCCGGTGGGCTATATCATAGATTATCTCCCTCCACCTCCGTCCATCTTCTCTCTGCTAAAAAAGCTGGGGAAACTGAGCGATGAGGAAATGTTCAAGGTCTTTAATATGGGAGTCGGCTTCTGTGTGGTATGCCATAAAGGGGATGCCGATAAAGTAGTGCAGATTGCCCACCATCATAAATCCGAGGCTTGCATCCTCGGACACACCGTTGAGGACAAAGAGCGAACAGTAAAGCTCATTCCCAAGAGATTAATCGGTAAAAGCGGGGAATTCGTTAAGTATTGAAAAAATTATCTAAACTAAATCAGCTAATAATTAGACAGTTAAGCTCCTATCCCTTCAGCTACTTATTTCAGGGAAAATTATTTACTTAAATGAAATATTATAGTATAATATTTAAGAAAGCTTTTGGTAGAAATACAGCACTAAATGAGGTTTGCTGATAATCACAATTAATTTTAGAAGATATTTTTCATCTAACCTTATGCTTAAAAAGAGAGGTAAGGGATGGATAAAAGAAGTTATCTGATATACGCCATTTTTTTGGTATTTCTATTTTCCATACCTAATGTGATGTGGGGGCAGCGGGTAATTGACCTGGCTAAGGTATGGGGGGATGTACGGGTGTTGGGGGATGATACTTATGATGAATCCGGCTT
>JAOUOQ010000189.1 GCA_029880275.1 Candidatus Aminicenantota bacterium
TAAAGAGATATGGTGCATGGAGATAACCAATTATGCCAGCGGGGCTCCGGAGACCAAGCCGGGGATGTATATTGACGGCAACACCCACGCCGGCGAAGTAAGCGGCGCTGAGGCATGCCTGTACGACATCTATTATCTGCTGACCAATTATGGAAAAGATTCCCTGGTCACCAAGCTGCTGGATACCAAGGTCTTTTATATTATCCCCAAGATAAATCCCGATGGTTCAGACGCCTATCTCAGAAAGCCCGGCGAGCCGTTGGACCCTAATCTGAAGAAAGTGAACGATGACGAAGATGGACTGTTAGATGAAGATGGGGCTGAGGACCTCAATGGCGACGGAATCATCTCCCTGATGCGTATCCGTGATGAAAACGGACCTTTGAAGACCTCCCCCAAAGACCCTCGCTTGATGGTGCAGCGCGGGATTGATGAAAAAGGTGAATGGAGGATTATCGGACCCGAAGGGATAGACAATGATAAAGATGGCAGAATAAATGAGGACCCGTCGGGAAACGCTCGCACCGTTACCAACAGGAACTACCCGGCGTATTGGGCTCCGGAATGGATTCAATCGGGCAGTGGACCCTACCCCCTTTCCCAGCCAGAAGCCAAAGCCCAGGTCGATTTTATCCTTGCTCATACTAACATTGCCGGAATCCAAGCGCATCATACCCACAGCGGAGTAATCCTGCGTCCCTATTGTAATCTCAGCGATGAACATATCCCTCCCGGGGACATGCGGAACTTCGTGGCCATTGGTGCACTTGGCACCGAGATCACCGGCTATTCCGTCATGTCAGTCTATCATGGCTTCACCAGAGATAAGTCCAATCCCCGCCACGGGGTGTTTGTGGATTGGGCATACGACCACTTTGGCGCGTTCGCCTTTACCACAGAGATATGGAAAGCCCCCGGCGAAACCGGCGAGTCGGCTTTTGAGGAGCAGGATGAAGAGTTAGCGATGAAGTGGAACGACAAGGAGTTAGGGGGAAAGGGATTTGTCGACTGGACGAAATTCAACCATCCTCAATTTGGGGAGGTAGAGATCGGCGGCTGGAACTCTAACTTCTTTTCCCAGAATCCTCCAGGAAAATTTGCCGAGGCGGAGTGGAAGAAGAATTGCCTCTTTGAGCTGAAGCATGCCGAGATGCTTCCTTATTTAAAAATAGCTAAGGTAGAGACTGCTTCCCTCGGTGATAAGTTAATCAGGGTGACCGCTACCGTAGAAAATGAAGGATTTCTGCCCACCAATGTCACCGAGAAGGCGCTCCAGAACAAGCTGGCTAAGCCGTTGGTAGTAAAGCTGGAGCTGGAGGAAGCAGAGCTACTCTGCGGAGATGCGAAGACTGAGATCGGACACATCAAGGGAAATTCCCCTCCGGCTGCCACCATGTTTGGGCTTCCCGGCGGCGCTGCTCCTCAGAATGAGAAAACAGTGCAGTGGCTGGTAAGAGTGAAGGGCAGCGGGGCTTCTGCTAAGATAACCGTTATTTCTCAGAAGGCGGGAACAGCTTCCACGCAAGTTTCCCTTGGCAGCCGATAGTTATGCTGGCTCAAGATAGCAGGAGATATAAACTAATAGCATCACCATATACACAAAATTTTTAGGAGGAAGTCATGAAAGCCAGAACCCTAATGCTAATTGTATTTTTCATTTTAAATTCTACCTGCCTTTTTTCATTTGCCCCTCCTCATAATCCAAAGGTAGATGAGATAGTGAACTCCATTTCAGAGGAAAGGATAGCCGATATCCTGAAAAAATTAGAGAGCTTTGAAACAAGAAATCTGTATTCAGAGCCCATCAGAGAAAATTTTGGAATACAAGCGGCGAGAGATTGGATTTCCGAGCAGTTCAAAAGTTACAGCCCCAGATTAAAGGTTTATTTCGATTGCTATCATCTCAAGCAGCAGGGTAGAAGATTATTCAAAGATATAGAGCTCTGTAATGTGGTGGCCGTTCTTCCGGGCAAAGATGAGGAAGCTAAAGAGAGAATTTATATTGTCAACGCTCATTATGACTCAGTGGCTCGCTCTGCAGACGGAAGCTTCCACTACGACGATGTGAATACCCCTGCTCCGGGAGTCAATGACGATGGCTCAGGAGTAGCTGCCATTCTGGAAATGGCCCGGGTTATGAGCCAGTATCAGTTTGAGGCCACCATCTATTTTGTGGCTTTTGCAGGAGAAGAACAGGGCCTAATAGGAAGCTCACTCTTCGCTCAGAAAATGAGGGAGCAAGGAAAAAACATAGCAGGCGTTATCACCCTGGATTTGATAGGCAACATAGAAGGAGGGAATGGCTATATTGATAATAAAAGAGTAAGGGTTTTTTCCTCGGAAACACCCAGTTCTCCCTCTCAGGAATTAGCCATATATATCAAGCGCATCGGAGAAAGGTATTTCCCTGATAGGATTTTTGACCTTATTTTCCGCATTGACCGGTTCGGAAGAGGAGCAGACCACATTCCTTTTCTTCAGGAAGGATTTCCGGCAGCGAGAATAATGGATGCTAATGAGAATTACTCTCGTCAGCACACCACTGAGGACACTTTTGAAAATATGTCTCTCCCTTATTGTGCGGCAAATACTAAAATTGCGGCTGCCTGTTTGGCTTCTCTTGCCTGGGCTCCCCCTGCACCTCGGGTGGTTAATGAGCGAAATTACCCTACGCTAAGCCGAGGCGAATCGGGCTATGATGCCCATCTTCAGTGGCAAATGCCTTTTGAAGTGGATGATTTAGCAGGATATAAGATTTTTATCAAAAAAACTACTTCGCCTTTCTGGGAAAAAGAAGTCACTTTAGGATTAGGAAAAGTAAATGAGCTCCTTATTAAAAACTTCTCCATTGATAATAATGTTTTCGGAATAGCTGCTGTTGATCAGGAGGGAAATGAGAGCCAGGTTGCCAGCTATATGTTGCCTGCTCGTAGAAAAGCTGTTTATGAGACCATTGAAAAAGAGTGAGGAACATGGGAATCTACTGCTATTTTGAATAGGAACTACAAGGCTTTGGTGCATTTCAAGTACAAGTTCGCTCCCTTACAAATTACTTACTTTGAAGCACTATTTTCCCCATGATTTCCATAACAATTTTTACCGCTGCCGAGGCGGTGATGCCAGAGGTATCCCGGGTAGGATTTAACTCCACCACATCCAGCCCTACAATTTGAGCTTTTAAGCGATGGATGATCTGTATCACCTGTCGCGATGATAATCCTCCAGGTTCGTGATGAGAAACTCCCGGAGCAAAGGCGGGGTCCAGGGCATCCATATCAAAAGAGATATAAAGCGGATTTTTAAATTCCAAAGAAAGACTGTCACTGAAATTTTTCATTTCTATCATTTTTATGTTAAACTTCCTGGCTCGCTCTTCGTGTTCACCAATCTTAGCCCGAATCCCAATTTGTACCAGATTTTCAACCAGACCTTCCTCCATGATTCGGGTGAAGGGACAGGCATGCGATAGCTTATCTCCATACAATTCCTCATATAAATCGGGATGGGCGTCAAAATGGAGAATATCTAATGGTCTGCATTTTTCAGCAAAAGCTCTGATTATCGGATATGTTATGGAATGGTCACCGCCGAGAATAACAGGGATTACTCCTATTTTAATTATTTCCAGAATCTTCCTCTCAATGTAAGCAAAAATTTCTGCTACTGAGCCTTTGAGAGTCAAATCCCCCAGGTCAGTAACCACCGTGTCTTCCTGCAAATTAACTCCCAATTCAGTCCAGGGATTAATCATTTTGCTGGTGGAGGCTTCTCGAATTGCTGCGGGACCAAGGGATGCCCCCTTCAGGTAAGAGGATTTTTCATCAAAGGGAATTCCAAGAATGG
>JAOUOQ010000190.1 GCA_029880275.1 Candidatus Aminicenantota bacterium
AATATGTCTATTAATATTTTGGATTATTTCATACTGGCGGTTATCAATCCAGGGTGATGATTTTGGCATAGAATAACACCATAAAGCCATCTGTATTATGGTAATTATAAAGAGGCTTAATATGGCGATGCTGAATATCGACTTTTTTGTAAGGGATTTGAAAATCTCCTTATTAATAAAAAAGGTTACTCCGCAAGCCGCCAGAATCATTAATAAAGGAACTCCCCGCAATAAAAAACGGCTATCCTTCCAATAATAGAATGAGAAGAAAACAAACAGCGAGGTTACCAATAGGGATGTAAATATCAGAAATTTCATCTGCTTACTATGTTCTCTCCTTTTAGAAAAGATGAGCAGACTTCCCCCTATGAGGAGGGGAATCATGGAAGTGGGATAAAAATGTTTGTTCAAACCTGCAAGAGCGAATAATAAAATAAAAATATTACCTCTTATGTTATCATTGTAAGGCTGGACAAAAAATCTCAAGGAGAAGCCTTTCAATTTTCCATAAATTTCAGGATTCCACACCTGATAACCTGTCCTCAAGGGGGAGCCAAAGGTGTGGAATTGATAGATGAGCATGGGTATAAGAGCTAAAATTATACCAAACAGAACAATGCTCTCTTTTTTGAAAAGTGACGAAAGCTTAGATTTTCTCCCCAGTAATAATGCGATGAGGACAGGGGGAATGAATAAACAGTTGGTCAAATGCACTGACACGCTAAAGCCTGCAATCACCCCCAAAAATAAGAGGAGAAGCTTTTGCTTCTTTGTATTAAGATCAGTAACCTTTAATAATAACCAGCAAATGAATAATGCGAGAAAAGTAGACGAGCTCTCGGCCAGAATATATTTGCTGAACTCCACGTGCTTAGGGCAGAGGAAAACTAATATCGCCGCCATAAGACCGGTAAATCTATTCCCCAACTCCTTGCCAATCAGATAAGCAAATACTATAGATAATAGCGAAAAAAACAGGGTGCAGTAGACAGCATTATAAGGCTGGCTGCCAAAGATAATATAAAAGGGGATGATAAGCAATGGATAGCCATAGGGGTATTTGGGTGGATAATACTGCCCGAAAAGTTTAAGCCCATATATATGATGATGATATAAGTTATGCGCAGACAGTGAATATGAAAAAGAATCGTAATATGGTCTTAAATCGGCTGTAGATACGGCATCAATATAACGAACCTTAAATGATAATATCAGAATGCCCATTAGTAATAGGAGATGAATATATTTTTTAAGCAATTTCATCAGTGGAACCAGCATTTAGAAAAGGAACTGATAATAAATTCCCCTCCTCAGCTCATGCCAAAAGGCTTCTTGTGTGCTAAAAAATCATCTGCAAAATATTTATGAATTATATAGTAGATGCGAAAAGAATGCAATAATAATTATAGATTTACTTGTTTTATTTAAGATAGCTTGGCATTTTTAGTCGGCGCTTCAGCCCTTCATACAGAATACTATGCCTTTTTTCAAGGGAAGAGGAATCCCTTCTTATCTTCTTAGAGCAAGTCACCACAAAGTCATATTATCCTCTCTTTCAGTTTCCTTTTTGCGTCTATCAAATTAATCCTTTTCCCTTCATCGCTTTTCAGACAGACAAGCTATTTGTCTTATAAGCTCTCTTAAGCCATTTGAAGGATACTTCCTCTTTTCGAATCTGAAAAGAGCCTGAGTGTTTTATTACCAATCTTTCGGATAAAGCCTGAATAATCCGCTGCCCCCATTCTGCTCACTCATTCTGAAGTATTCTTTGATAAAGGGAAGAAATTTTATACATAAAGCTCGGCGGCGATTATAGAAAAAATAAACGGGCACGCGCTTCCTGAGGGCTTGCCCTATGAAATTATAGGTTTCCGAATTGGGAGTCCCGTCAGGGAAAAAAAGGAAGCTATATTTTCTTGTGCTGTCATATTTTATGGGCTTAATCTTACCGCTTATTACCCACCGTTTGTATTCAGGAATTGAGACCGAAATATACACTCTCTTACTTGCTGTATGCTCTGTAAAATAGTATTCCGGAATTAGGGGCATGTTAAAATCCGAGATGATCACCGCATTATGGGGGGTATGCTTAGTGATATATTGGATTATTCTATACTGGAGGTCACTTACCCAACGCAATGATTTGGGCTGTGAATAGCTCCAGAAAGCCATCTGTACTATGGTTATCAACAAGAGGCTTAATATAGTTATGCTGAATACAGACCCTTTAGTAAGGGATTTGAAAATACCCTTATCAACGAAATAGCTGGTGCAATAGGCTGCAAGAATCATTAATAAAGGAACTCCCCGCAATAGCAAGCGGCTATCCTGCCAATGATAGAATAAGAAAAAAATAAACAGCGAGGCTACCACTATGGACGAAAATATCAGAAATTTCATCTGCTTATTCTGTTTTCTCCTCTTAGAAAAGATGAGCAGACTTCCCCCTAAGATGAGGGGAATCATGGAAACCGGATAAAAATCTTTGTTCAAACCTGCAAGAGCGGATGAATACACAATAAAATTCCCTTTTTTCCACGCATTATGTGGGTGGGGAGGTGGGTGGGCAAAGAATTTGAAGGAGAAGCATTTGAACTTACCGAAAAGCTCAGGTTCTCTCATCGCAAAGCCTGTTCGCAAGGGGGAGCCAAAGGCGTGAGACTGATAGAGCAATAGCGGTGTTAACGCTAAAATTATTCCAAAGATGATAAGGGTCTGCTTTTTTACCATAGACCAAGACCAAATATTAGATTTTCTCACCAGCAATAATGAGATGAGAATCGGAGGGATGAGTAGGCAGTTGCTCAGATGCACCAGCACGCTGAAACCCGCGATAATCCCCAAGAATAAAAGCAAAAGCCCTTGCTTTTTGGAATCAAAATAAATTACTTTTAATACCAGCCAGCAGATGAATAAAGTGAAGAAAGTAGATGAAGCTTCGGTCATAATATATTTGCTGTACTCTATGTGCTTAGGGCAGAGGGCGACAAATAGCGCTGCTATAAGACCGGTAAATCTATTGCCTAACTCCTTGCCAATGAGATATGCAAATACTAGGGACAACAGCGAAAAAAACAGGGAGCAATATATGGCATTATAAGGCTGGTTACCAAAGAAAATATAAAAGGGGATGATGAGCAGTGGAAAGCCAAAGGGGTATTGGGAAGGATAATACTGCCCCCAAAATTTAAACCCGTATATATGGTGCTGATATAAGTTATAGGCTGAAAGTGCATATACGGAAGCATCAAGTGGCTCTAAATCGGCTAAAGATATAGGATTAATATAGCGAGCCTTGAATGAGAATATCAGAATGCCCAACAGTAAGATGAGGTAAATATATTTTTTAAGCAATACCATTGATGGGACCAACTTTTATACAAGGAAACAAATATTAAATCTGTTAGGTAATATAATTATTAATAAGGTCTTTATGCGTTAAATAATTAATTGCAATATATGAATAAATTATATATTGAATGTGAAAGAAATGCAATAAGTAATGCGGATTATTTGTTTTATTTAACATGCCTCGGGACTTTGAGCCGTTGTTTCAGCCCTTCATACAGCATGCTATATCTTTCTTTGGAGGAAGAGGAATCCATATTACTCTTAAATCAGATCACTGCCAAGTAATATTATCCTCTCTTTCAGTTTCCTTTTTGCGTCTATCAAATTAATCCTTTTCCCTTCATCGCTTTTCAGACAGACAAGCTATTTGTGCTTTTAAGCTCTCTTAAGCCATTTGAAGGATACTTCCTCTTTTCGAATCTGAAAAGAGCCTGAGTGTTTTATTACCAATCTTTCAGATAAATCCTGAACAATC
>JAOUOQ010000191.1 GCA_029880275.1 Candidatus Aminicenantota bacterium
CTTGCGAGTGGCTTCATCCCAATCTATGGTCTCAAGGAATTCATCGTAGCGGTGAACGGCTGCTGTCTCCACCCAGATTCCGGTTTTGAGAACCGCTCTCCTGCCCATCAATTGTGAAAAGAATCCTAATAGAGAACCGGCAATCCAATACATTCCTCTCAGCTTGCCCGGTTTCCAACCGTACTCATAAAGTTTCACCAGGAAATCCTGCACATGCGTCATCTCATTGCACATAGCAGTGATGAGCTGGCGGTTATGCTCGTTCACCTTTTTGGTTATCTGAGACTTATAGATACTGACGGCCATGGTTTCCAGAGTGTGCAAGGTGCGCAATCCCTTTCGGATGCTTTTTAACCTTGCTGAAGACATCCCCTGTCCCCTCATCTGGAAATCATCACTACGCATCTGGGGGCGTACTATAGAGATATCGTAGCCAATTTTTTCTTGCATCTTCTTATACCGCCTTTCCCTGTTGAAATCTTGCCTTTGGTGCAGAGTGCTAATTTTTATTAAGCAGAAATTTCGGATAATCTGTTGTTATATGCAATTATTTTTTATAATCAGTTACGCACTATATTTAAACTTTGCTTCAGTAAGAGTGATCATCTTGACCATTGAATATGATGGCTCCCCTTGTTCGTCAATGCTATAATAAGCAAAACTTCTTCGATTGTCAATTATATGATTGGAATAGACTTATCCCTTACAATCCTCTATGACAGATATATAATAAAATTGACCGATTTTGGCTGAAATTACGCCATTATTATTAAATGCCAGCTTCCCCCTGTATGAATAAGTTTTAATAATTTCTCGATACTAAAACCAATTTCTCATTTAAGTGAGCTTCGGCTATTCAGATAGTCCACCACCAGATGGGTCATCACCTTCACTCCTAACGGGAGGCAATCCTCATCGACATTGAAACTGGGGTTGTGGATGGGCTGAACAAGCCCCTTCTCCTCATTTCTCACACCGAGGAAGAGAAACAGCCCCGGCACCTTCAGGGCATATTGGGAAAAGTCTTCAGCCACCATCAGCGGGATGGGATAAAGGAGGTTCCCTTTCCCTACCACCGATTCGATGACCTCCGCCATTTCTTTAGCCAGTTGAGGGTCGTTAGAGGTTACCGGAGGCCCCATATAGTATTGAAACTGGTAATCAGCGCCCATGCCCGAGGTAACTCCTTTTATAATCCTCTCCATAATAGTGGGGACAGCCTCCCTCACCTTAGCGTCCAGGGTTCTTACCGTTCCCTGCAGGGTTACTTTGTCGGCGATAATATTAAATCGATTTCCC
This sequence comes from Candidatus Aminicenantota bacterium, assembly GCA_029880275.1. Taxonomy (GTDB): domain Bacteria; phylum Acidobacteriota; class B3-B38; order Guanabaribacteriales; family B3-B38; genus Guanabaribacterium. The sequence goes on from JAOUOQ010000191.1 coordinate 1,300, forward strand.
CCTCTTACCACCCCCACAGTGCAGACCACCGGGTAGCGTGGGTCGATATTGCGGCTGACCATAGTCTGCAGGGCGGTGATGACCTGGGCAGCGGCTGCTATGGCATCCACCCCTTCGGCAGGGAGAGCTCCATGGGACATCTTCCCCAGAATGTCGATTTCAAACTGGTCGCTGCTGGCCATGGCGGCTCCCGGGATGAGCCCGATGGTGCCTATCTCCAGGTGAGGCATAACATGCAGCCCAAAGATGGCGCTGACCCGCGGATTATCCAGCACCCCCTCTTCGACCATCAGCTCCGCCCCGCCCCGTTCCCCGGTGGGGGAGCCCTCTTCTGCAGGTTGGAATATGAACTTCACCGTCCCTGGGAGCTCATCTTTCATCTGCGACAGCACAGTGGCTACTCCCAGTGCGACGGTGGTATGGACATCATGACCACAGGCATGCATCACTCCCTGGTTGACCGATGCGTAAGGGACATCGTTCAGCTCGGTAATGGGAAGGGCGTCCATATCGGCTCTCACCGCAACCGTAACTCCGGGCTTTCCTCCCCGAAGGAGTCCTACCACCCCGGTCTTAGCTACTCCGGTAGTCACCTCCAGTCCCAGCTTCCGCAAGTGGTCGGCTACCAGGGCAGCGGTTCTCAGCTCCTGATTGCCCAGCTCCGGGTGCTGATGTATATCCCGACGGATGCGGATGAGCTCTTCCTTTAGAGCATCCACCCGCTGGTCTATCCCCTCCTTCTGCTTGGAGGGCGGTGCCTGTGGAATGGACAGGCTGCTGAACATCAGAACAAAGATAAGAAGACAAAATACCCGGCTATAGATTTTCATCATTTCCCTCCTTAAATGTATGGCTTTAAAGGTGACATGACTTTATCATCCTTCTTGAAACAAACCTTCTCAGTGCGCTCCATCTTCGACGATGTCGGTTCATAGTATATCAGAAAAGGGAAGCCAGGATGTATCATAAAAGGATAAAAAAAGCTCCAGAGGTGAACCTTTTTGTCTATTTTTCGTATACAGTATATGAGAATATATTAAAGGAGGAAAAAGGTAATGAAGTGGGAACCGAGGAAACAGATAGTTTTAATTGTGGTATTCATATCATTTTTGTCACCTTTGATAGCCGGGCAATCTTTAGCTTCAAAGTCTGAAGAAGGAAAACAACCATCTGTTACTGCCGTACGGGTAGAGCAGCCTCCCAAGCTGGACGGAGTGCTGGACGACCCCTGCTGGAAGGCATGCAGCAAAATCACCGAATTTATACAGTGGCGCCCTGTGGATGGTAAACCCCCTTCAGAACAGACCGTTGCTTATATTGCCTACGACACCAAAAATCTTTATATCGCCTTCCAATGCTACGACAGTGAGCCGGGGAAGGTCAGAGCGAACATCAGCAAGAGGGACGATGTCTTTAGTGATGAGGTCGCAGGGGTGATTTTGGACACCTTCAATGCTCGGCAAAGGGGATATGTAATTGGTGTCAACCCTCTCGGAATTCAGCTTGACGGGATGGTTGGAGAAGGGATGGACGATGACTATGCCTTTGACATTATTTTTTCTTCTAACGGGAGGGTTAATAAGGAGGGTTATGCGGTGGAGATGGCCGTACCCTTCAAGAGTTTAAGGTTTCCTGCTCAGGACTCCAATATCTTCGGGATAGTCTTTGTTCGTATAATTAATCGCAAGAATCAGTACGTCACTTGGCCCCCCCTCTCTCAGGATATTAACAGCCCCTTCATTCAGGAAGCGGAGCTGGTAGGGCTGGAGGGAATCAAGCCGGGGAGGAACTTTGAGCTGCTGCCCTCTTTTACCGCCCTTCAGGTGGGCAATGTTTCCCCCGACAGCGGGGTTTTTGAAAGCGGTGCCGTAGAGCCCGACTTCGGCATAGATTTCAAGTATGCCTTCACCTCCAATCTGGTGGGGGAGTTAAGCTATAATCCCGACTTCAGCCATGTGGAAGCGGATGCAGGTCAGATAGATGTGAACCTCCGCTACGACCTCTACTTTCCGGAAAAGCGCCCCTTCTTCATGGAGGGAAGGGACATCTTCAATACCCCCATTGAAGTGCTCTATACTCGTAGGATGGCCGACCCTCTCTACGGGGCAAAGTTTACCGGCAAGATTGGTAGAACCACTATGGGATTTATCAGCGCCCTGGACGAAGCTCCAGGGTTTCAGCTTCCCGGAGAGGAGAACCCTTACCTTGGAGAGAGGGCTCTGTTTAATATCTTTCGCCTTAAGCGCGATATATTCTCCAACTCCACCATTGGATTTATATATACCGATAAGGAGTTTGTCGACTCTTACAACCGGGTGGTAGGGATGGATGGGAGGCTGCGCTTCACCGATAAGTATTCTCTATCCTTCCAGGGACTGGGCACCTTCACCCGCACATTGGATGGAGAAGATATAAGCGCTCCCGCTTTGTATCTCAGGTTTTCCCGCT
>JAOUOQ010000033.1 GCA_029880275.1 Candidatus Aminicenantota bacterium
TGGAGTCAGGACAAAAAAGGGAGCTGCTTTTTCTAAGCATAAAGGATCAAAAATAGGGCACAAAGGAGGGAAGCTTTTTAGAGTAGCCTCGCTGGTCAGTCATGGAGAGGATTATTTAACATGAATGTTGTTATTTTTTATCTTTTTAGCCAGGGTGTTGCGGTTAAGCCCCAGGAATTCGGCGGTATGGTTTATTCGATAGTTATTCTTCTCAAGGGCTTTCTTAATGAACCTTTTCTCAAACTCCCTTATAGCGTCTCTATAGTTCACCCCCTTCTCAATCATCTCAGTGATAAGTTGGTCTAACTTCCTATGCATCTTGCCACCCTTTTCTTAAAGCTAAAAAGTTACTCTCGTTTGTGGGTAGAAATACTCCTTCTGTTATTATTAAATGACAAAAGCTTCCTTCGGAAAGCCTCACTCCCTTTATATGTTAACGTTCCTGACTATGAGACTTTCTGATTATCACTAAGATGAATAAATCTTTTTTAGCATATCCAATATCATGTGTCAAGGGGGTGTTTAAAAAAATTTAGGGGAAAGTCTAACTTCCCCCCCTTTAAGAGCAGATTCCTCAGTAAGAGGTTCGTTTTTTGCTTATCTTCTATACCGCGGAGCCATTTGTTAAACCAGTCTAAGTTCCTCTTCATAGCGTCATTCTGCAGCTTTGGCTCCTGGATGCCGTGAGGCTGGCGGGGATAGATGACGAACTCCACCGGGACATTGTTCCTCTTTAACCCCTGGTATAGTTCCTTCGACTGGGAGAGGGGAACCCGCTGATCCTCGGCTCCGTGCTGGATGAGAGTAGGGGTTACGGCTTTGCCTATATGATACATAGCAGAGTGGTCGAGATAGACTTTCATCTCCTCCCAAGGCGGGCCTCCGAAGTAGGACTCCATAAACTCCGGTACATCGGTTTGCCCGTAGAAGCTGTAAAGATTAGGCAGCCCGGCACCCACCGAAGCCGCTTTGAAGCGATCTGTCTGAGTGATGACCCAGGAGGTCATATACCCCGCATAGCTCCAGCCCATCACCCCCAGCCTGTCGGGGTCGGCTATTCCCTCTTTTATCAGATAATCGACGCCCGTCATAATATCCTGATAGTCCTTGCCACCCCAATCCCGATAGTTAGCCGAGCGGAATTCCTCCCCATAGTTGCCGCTCCCTCTCGGGTTGGGGAGAAATATGGCATAGCCCTCTCCGGCGAAGACCTGCACAGGGTACGCCGTCCTCCGGAGGGCAAAGTCATACACAAAGCAGTCCGTCGGTTCGCAGTGGATGACGGTCAGCAGAGGATACTTATTCCCAGGCTGATAGCCCACCGGCTTAATAAGGAGCCCCTCCATATCCCATCCATCTACACTCTTCCAGTGGACCAGGGAAGTTTCTCCGAGGGCTAAATCTCTTATCTGGGGGTTGAGGTCGGTCAATTTATGGGGGGAGAAGCGGGGGAAATCCGATGTATAGAGTTCCTCAGGCTCGGAGGGGCTCTGCCTGGTGAAGGCTACCTTGCTGAAATCTCTGGAGAAGCTGAAATTACCATAGACGAACTCTCCGCTGGTGATGCGCTGAGGCTTTCCGCCGGTGGCGGGTATGCTGAAGAGGTTGAAAGCAACCGTGGTGGGACCTAAGAAAAAGATGTTTTTTCCCTCCGGACACCAGTGGAATAAATTCACCTGCTCGTCGAAGCTCTGGGAGATGTTCACCGGTGTGCCCCCGGCAGCGGGGACCACGCAGATATAGCTATTAACAAACCAATCGGTTTTGCCGTCCTGGGAGATGAAGGCTATCATCTTCCCATCGGGGGACCAGCGGGGACTGGAGTCGGGACCGGGGCGCTCCACCAGCTTCCGGGTTTCACTCTCCTTAAGGGAGATAAGGTAGAGGTCCGAGTTGAAGGAGTCGGAAACTTTAGGGGTTGGCTGGGCGGAGAAGGCTATCTCACCTCCTTTAGGAGTGCAATCAAAGGAATTGATATGGAAATCCCCCCTGGTCAGCTGCTTGCCCTCCCTGGTAGTCACATCAACGAGCCAGAGGCAGTTCATCTTGAAGTTTTTTTCCACCATAATGACATCTTCTTTCTCCTTCTTCCGCCTCTCCTCCTCCTTGGTGGGTGGCTGTGGAGCCAGGTAGGCTATCTTCTTGCCGCAGGGTGACCAGGCAAAGGTGGAAATCCCGGTTTTGGAATCGGTCAGCTGATAGGCTTCTCCAGCAAAGGAGCTTATCAACCATATCTGGGTCATTCCATCCCTGTTGGACAGAAAGGCGACCATACTCCCATCAGGGGACCAGCGGGGATGATAGTCGCGTTTGGCGTTGGTGGTCATCTGGATGGGCTCCCCTCCGGATGAGGGTATCTTCCAGATGTCGGTGTTGTAAGTGTTCTCCTTGAAATCGGCTACTGAGACCACATAGAGGATAGAGCTGCCATCGGGGGAGAGCTCCACTTCTCTGATATCCTTTAATGTGAAGATATCTTCAATGGTAACCGGGCGCTTCTCATCGGCAAAGAGCCCTGGAATCAGCAAACAGGCTAAAATCAGGGTGATTGATATGGTAATAAGGCTCCTTTTCATAACTCCCTCCTTTAGAAATGGGGTTGGTAAGGACTGGAGTATCTCATCCTTCTTGCTTTAATTCTGAAAAAAAGTAGGGAAGGCTCCCCCTTAAAAATATAAGGAAAGCAGAAAGGGAACGCTTTCTCATACAAGTCACCTGCTGATAAATGTCGAGTTTCCATGATGGCGTATGTAATAGCTTTCAGCTTATCGCAAATTATCTTTACATATTCCCTATTAATTAACTACTTTAAAAAATTCTAAGCTAAGATGGGATGGAAGTAAAGCCCTCAGGGATGAAAAAATTAGCTTCTCCGCAAAGGGCAAAGATATTGAAAACTGCTAAAGGTGAGCTAAAAATCGAAAATGAACGCTAAGAGTAACACTATCTTTTAATATATCAGCCCATTCGACAGGATAGGTATAATATCTTGCAGCTCAATTTCAACTGCCCCATTATTCAATACCGCAGGAATTGCACCATTCCTCTTGTTTCCGCCGACAACTTTCTTTTTGTCAAAGAGGATTCCATCAAGCTGGCATACTTTCACTTTAGAGCTAACACCTTGCCATACTAAAAGTAAGCCCCTTAGTAGTTGCTCTTGCCTAAGTGCACCTCGCCCTGAGCGTTTACTCCACCGAAGGCTTTGAAGCTGAGGATGGAGGTGCCATCAGCCTTGAACACCTTGACCATAGAGCTGCCCCCCTCACCATGACCGCAAATGATTTCATCAATACCATCGTTATCTATATCAGCCGCGGTTATCTGCACATCGCCATTGGTGTTCCCGCCAAATCCAAAGGCTAAGAACTGCTTGAGTAAGGTGCCGTCCTTGTCAAACAGCCGGACCTTGTTTCCCCCGTTATAACCGGTGGCTGCGGCTATCTCTAAATCAGGGTCGGCATCAAAGTTTCCCACCGCCAGACGCACTTCACCCCCGAGGTTATCAGTGGATTCAAATGCCTGGAAGGAGCGGACGATAGTTCCATCATAGTTGAATATCTTCACCCGGGAGCTGCCGCCTTCGCCCATACCGGCTACTATCTCGTCAATTCCATCGGCGTTCTCCAGGTCACCCGCTGTCAGATGAACCTCTCCCTGAGCATTAGCAGCACCAAAGGCTTTGAAGCTGGTGATGAGCGTCCCATCGGTCTCAAAGACCTTCACCCACGACTGCCCACCTTCTCCCTGAGCTATAACTGTCTCGTTATCAGCGGTGTCAGCATCAAAGTTGCCTATAGCCAGATGGAGCTCACCGCTGATGTTTGCAGCGCCGAAGGCTTTGAAGGTACTGATGAGGGAGCCGTCCACCTCAAAGAACTTCACCCAAGACTTTCCACCCTCACCTTGACCGGCGGCAATCTCGTCCAGGCTGTCGGCATCAACATCCCCCACTGCCAGATGCACCTCACCCTGGCTGTTCACCGTTCCGAAGGCTTTGAAGCTATTCAAGCCATTTGCCAGGAGGTTGAACTCTTTTATCCAGCTTTTGCCACCAAGACCGTGAGCGGTGATAAATGCGCCGCCACCTGCAATCACATAGGTCTCCCCGGCATTGGAGCGTCCATCGGGAGTAGCCACAGATGCCCCGATGATAAGGTCATCGTATGCATCGCCGTTTATATCACCGCTCGCTGCTGCACAGCCGCATCGATCCCCGGCATCATCCCCGTAGACGGTGATGTCAGCTGATTGGGAGAACAAATCTATGGTGTAGGGTGGTGCAGATAAGTCACCGCCGAAGACAACATAGGTCTCACCAGCTTTACTGCGCCCTTCGGGGTCCGCCTGCTGAGCACCGATGACCAGGTCATGGTATCCATCTCCGTTTATATCCCCGCTGGCAACCACTTTGCCAAAACTATCAGCAGTCATTTCCCCATAGATGGTGATATCAGCAGATTGAGAACTCAAATCTACAGTATAGGGAGGGGATGGGAAACTGGAGCCGAAGATTGCATAGGTCTCCCCGGCACTGCTTCGTCCCCCGGGGGAAGCAAGTCGGGCACCAATGATTAGGTCATGGTATCCATCTCCGTTTACATCCCCGCTGGCCACTGCACAGCCAGACCAATCTTCGGAAACATTCCCCTTTATGGTGATGTCAGCTGATTGGGAGTGAAGGTCGATAGTGGAGGTTGGTGAGCCGGCGCCGAAGATGACATAGGTCTCCCCGGCATTTGAGCGTCCATCAGGGTCAGCCTGATATGCGCCGATGATTATATCATCATACCCATCGGCATTTACATCCCCGCTGGCTACTGCGTAGCCAGACATACCCTCAGCCTCATCCCCGCTGATGGTAATGCCAGCTGTTCCCGTATTCAGGTCAATGACGACAGGTGAAGCCGGGCTGTAGCCAAAGATTACATAAGTCATTCCGGCATCTTCGCGGGGGGTGACACCGGGGTCAGCACAATAGGCACCGATGACCACATCGCCGTATCCATCACCGTTGATATCCCCGCTGGCGACTGCATAGCCCAAACAATCATAATCATTATCCCCGTAGACAGTGATGTTGGCAGATGTCTGGCTCAAATCAATGGAGGCAGGAGGATTGCTGGAGCCAAAGATGACATAGGTCTTACCGGCATCGGTACGTGCAGGAGTACCGGGGTCAGCAGCCTTAGCGCCGATGATGATATCGTCATATCCATCTTTATTTACATCCCCGCTGGCAACTGCGTAGCCAGACATACCATCAGCGTCATCCCCGCAGATGGTGATGTTGGCTGACTGAACGCTTAGGTCAAAAGTTGAGAGGGGTGAGCTACTGCCGAAGATTACATATGTCTCACCGGCGCCGCTGCGACCACCCGGGGCAGCTCCAGTGGCACCGATGATGATGTCCATGTACCCATCTCCGTTGATGTCCCCATAGCCAACAGCCTGGCCTAACCCATCATCATTGCTAGCACCCAGCACCCGCATATCGCCCCACAAACCATCCAGGTTGAGCACTCGCTGCCCATACAGCACACCCGAGAGGGCAAGAATGGAGATTATAAAAACTGAAATCGTAACACAGCTCCTCCGAATCATAGTTAGACACCTCCTTTTTTAAAAAATAGATTAAAAAAATCACAGACGACCTCTTCTTCCCCGCTCCATCTAAAAGAAAGGCACAATAATCATCATACATAGAGCAGAGGCAAAAGTCTTTTGACAATCTTTAACTTATCTCGCTCTTTACACCTCCACTTTTTATTTTATTCGGTTTTCGTGGCGATTTATTATAAACATAGTATTTCCAGGTATGTCAAGAAAAAAGGAGTTTTATTTTTCCAAAACTTAGAGGAAAGATAAGAAAGGTAAATTTTGTCATAGATATGAGCATCGAGATTAAACTGGCGATTAAAAAACACCTTAATTAATTTCTTCCCTCGGGAGCAATGAATGTTGCAAGCACCTACTCTACGGGTGGCTTATGCTCTTCATCTGTCAAAATACACCTATACAATAAGGAGCTTTTGTGCTCTTTTGGACGGGGACATTACTGTGGGATTGTGGTAATATATTAAAAAATGTTAAGGTCTAAGGGCATTATATTATGAAAGGGGGTCAGAGATGAAAAAAGCATTCTTGGTTCTTTTATTAGCTCTATGTGTAATGGCGACCGTCCTCCGGGGAGAGGATGAGAAGAAGCTCACCATTGAAGATGTCCTCCGCTTTGAGGTCCCCGGTTCCGTGGCTATCTCTCCCGATGGCAGCAAAGTCGCCTTCGTCATCGGGGAGCCGGACTTCAAAGAGAGCGTGTTCCGAAGCCATATATGGCTGACCGATATAGAAGGAGGGATTACCAGGCAGTTCACCTACAGTCAGAAGAGTGAGCGCAGCCCTCGGTGGTCGCCCGATGGCTCCTATCTCGCCTTTACCTCCACCCGGGAGGAGAAGCCCCAGATATTCCTGATTCCGGTGGACGGTGGTGAGGGTGTCAGGCTGACCGAGGCGGAGGGAGGGATTATGAACTTCCGTTGGATGCCCGATGGGAAAGAGATAATCTACCTAACCAAGGAACAACCTTCGGAGGAGAAGAAGAAGGAGAAGGAGAGGAAGAAAAAGGAGAAGTTCGACTCCTATGTGGTGGGGGAAGAGAAATACCGAAACCAGCTGTGGAAGGTCAACATTGAAAGTAAAAAAACGACGAAAATCTTCGATGGGGATTACGGGCTCTCAGAGTTTGAGGTCTCCCCTGACGGGAAGAGGGTAGCGTATGTAACCAACTACACCGGAGACCCCAACGATGGGAAGAAGAGGGACATCTGGATTCTTAACCTTGAAAACGGCGAGACAGACCAGTTGACCGACTTTCCGGGAGCAGAGGGTGATGTGAGCTGGTCCCCCGACGGGAGGCAGCTCTGTTATCAGAAGGGAATCGACCCTGAGTTCTCGCCTTCGGAGACCGACCTCTACCTTATCCCCGCCTACGGGGGAAGCCCGAGGAACCTCACCACCAAGCTGGACCTCTCGGTCGGCAGTTACCGATGGTTTCCTGACGGGGAGCAGCTTATCCTCTCGTGCTCCCAGGGAGTATACAGCCATCTCTACACCCTCGCCCTCAGAAATGATAAGTTAAAGCCCCTGACTGAAGGGGATAAATCCTACTCTCAGTTTGACCTCTCCCGGGACGGGAGGCGGCTGGTCTACCTCCTTGAGGACTCTCTCTCCTTCCCCCAGCTGTGGACCGCCACCCCGGACAACAAGAATCCCAAACCGATTACCGAGCTCAACAAAAATTTCCAGGAGTTTGCTATCGCCCCTCAGGAGGTGATCAGGTGGAAGAGCACCGATGGATGGACCATAGAGGGAATATTGGTTAAGCCCCTGGGGTATCAAGAAGGGCAGAGATACCCGCTTATTGTGATGGTGCATGGGGGGCCTGCTGGCAGAATGGTGAACACCCTCACCGGCAGCAGCAATGCCCAGCTCTTCGCCGCCCAGGGCTATGCGGTTTTCCTTCCCAACTTCCGTGGAAGCTCGGGATACGACAACAGGTTCGTGACCGCCAACATAAAGGACATCGGAGGAGGGGATTACCGAGACATCATGAGCGGAGTGGATTACCTGATAGAAAGGGGGATTGCCGACCCCGACCGGCTGGGGGTGATGGGAGGGAGCTACGGCGGGTATATGACCAACTGGATAATCAGCCAGACCAACCGCTTCAAGGCGGCTGTCTCCATGTATGGGATCTTCAACCTTATCACCGACTTCAGCAATTCCAATATCCCCTACTGGGAGCGGCAGTATCTGGGGGACTACTACTGGGAGAAGGTAGACCTCTATATGGAGCGCTCAGCGTTCAGCTATGTGAGGAACATCCGCACGCCGGTGCTCATAATGCACGGGGACGCCGACTCCAACACTTTTATCAGCAACTCCGTGGAGATGTACACCGCCCTCAAGCTTCTCAAAGCTACCCATGAGTTTGTCCGCTATCCAAGGGAGGGTCATGGAATATCCAGGGAGCCCAATCACATTCGGAACCGATTCCAGCGTCAGCTAAGGTGGTTTAACAAATATATTCTGGGTGAGGAAGAACCTCAAAAGAAGGAGATGGAAGAAAAAAAGTGAATTAAGGAGGGTCTGATTATTTATCCTCCCGACCGTAATCGTCCTCAAGACGGACGACATCGGTCAGGTGGGGAGTGGAAACCTCTAATATACGACACTCCTTAAGCGCTTTCATCCTGTGTTTGGTGCCCGGTGGGATATGGCAGCAACTGCCGGGGGTTATCTCCATGCAGACCATCTTCCCCCCATCTTCCATCTCGAGCTCCAGCAAGCCTTTGAGGAGGTAGATGGTCTCATCCTTTAGCCGGTGATATTGGAGGCTTAACCGATGCCCGGCTTGGAGGTGGAGGATTTTGCCCACATAAGAATCGGTGTGGGCATAGAGCAGCTCATAGCCCCAGGGCTTATCAAACTTGGTGGGCAATCTCTTCATGTCCTTCACCTAAAAGAAAGGGTTGGATTACAGGTATCCTTCCGGGAACATCCTGCTTAACCTTTCAAGGAGATATTCCTCCACCTGGCGGGCGGTGGTCAACCTCATAATCCCCCTCACCATCCTCCTTGTTTCCTCCACGCTCAAAGAGCGGATAAGCCGCTTGATAAGGGGGATGGAGTAAGGATTCATACTCAACTCATCCAGCCCAAGCCCTAATAAGATTATAAGAGCGGCCGGGTCGCCAGCCATCTCACCGCATAAAGAGACCGGGATTTGGTGCTTCTTCGCCGAATCTACGATGAACTTAAGCGAGCGTATAATTGCCGGGTGGAGCGGCTCGTAGAGGTAACTCACATTCACATTAGACCTGTCCACCGCGATGAGGTATTGAATGAGGTCGTTGGTGCCGATGCTGAAGAAGTCGACTTCCTTAGCCAGCAAATCGGCAATCAGAGCAGCCGAGGGTATCTCTATCAGCACCCCAATAGGGATTCTTGGATTGAAATGGATGTGCTCACTGTGAAGCTCTTCCTTGACCTCCTCCAGAATGAGCTTAGCCTGGTGAATTTCTTCGATACCGGAGATCATGGGGAGGATTATCCTCAGGTTGCCATAGGCGCTGGCCCGCAGCAGTGCCCGCAGCTGGGTCTTGAAGACCTCTTTCCGCTTGAAGCAGAACCGTATAGCGCGCAACCCCAGAAAGGGGTTAGCCTCATGGCTCACTCCTGGCAAATTATTCATCTTATCCCCGCCTAAATCGAGGGTTCTGATGGTAGCCGGGTAAGGAGTCAGCTTCTCCGCCAGTTCCCTGTAAAGGAGGAAGATCTCCTCCTCCGAAGGAAGGGAGAAGGAGGGTCTGAGGTAGAGAAACTCGGAGCGGAAGAGCCCTATCCCCTCTGCTGCATGCTGGAGGGCTGAATCTATCTCCTCGGGGAGCTCTATATTAGCCATCAGAGCAATCCTCTTCCCGTCCAGGGTAACTGCCGGCAACTCCTTTGTTTTAAGGAGCTCTACTTCATGCTCCTGGTATCTTCTTTTTTTGCTTTCGTATTCCTGAATGAGGGTAAGGTTGGGATTGACAATTACCACTCCCTCATTCCCATCGATTAACAGAAGGTCCCCCTCCTTCACCCGAGAGGTTACATCGGATAGACCGATTACTGCGGGTATCTTCAGGGAACGAGCCAAGATACCGGTGTGAGAGGTGCGACCACCTGCATCGGTAACAAACCCCCGCAGGAGCTTCTTATCCATCTGAGCCAGCTCTGAGGGGGAGATGTTGGGAGCAATCAGAATTCCCTCTTCCGAGAGATTGGCGGCATTAAGGGTAGGATTAAGGGAGAGGTTTGATTGGATGCGCTGCCACACATCCTCCACATCAATTCCTCGGTCCTGCATATATTCATCATTAAATTGGGCGAACAAGCTGATCAGCCGGTCGCGCACTTCTTTCAGCGCCCATTCCACATTGATACGCTGCTCCTTCACCAGATTGCGGATGGCGTTTATCAGAACTTCGTCCTCCAGCATCAGGATGTGAGCATCAAAGATGCGGGCGAAATCCTTTCCTGCCTCTTTGCTCACTTTATTCTTCAAGCTGACCAGTTGCTGCTTGGATTTTTTAATAGCCTTCTCTAACCTCTGCAGCTCTCGAGTCACCTCATCATCGGCTATGGTTCGGTGTCCAAGGACTGCTCCTTCCACCTTAAAGATGAGCGCTTTACCTATGGCTATACCGGGTGATACGCCTACACCCCTTAACATCTGCTCCCTGTTCATTCTTTTTTAACCAGTTTCTTTGAAGTCTCGCTCCACAAGCTTGCTTAGTGCGGCTATAGCCTTCTGCTCGTCCTCCCCCTCAGCGGTGAGGGTGAGAGCGGTGCCGCAGGTTGCTGCAAGCAGGAGCACTCCCATAATACTCTTGCCATCCACGGTCAGAGTATCTCTGCTGACCCGAATGGCAGATGCGAACCTATTAGCCAGGTTGACGAATTTGGCAGCCGCGCGGGCATGCAATCCGAGTTCGTTTCGGATAACGACCTCTTTGGAAACCATAACCACCTATTATATCATCGAGGCTTGGAACGAGAGGACAACACATCGCTGGCTACATAAACGCACTGCTGCCCTCTCTCCTGCACCTTGCGCGCAATCTCGACGAGCCCCATATTCTCCTTCTGGAGGCTGAACAGCTTTATGAGCATGGGAAGGTTGACACCGGTGACAACCTCCACCTGGTTTTCTTTCAGAAAGGGGAGGCTGATATTGGTGGGGGTTCCACCGAACATATCGGTCAATATTATAACCCCTCGACCGGTGTCCACCTTTTTGATACCCTCAGAGAGCTTCTGACGGGCTTCGGCTACATTGTCGTTCCAGCCGATAGATATGGTAGCAATGTTTCCCATCTTCCCCACAATCATCTCAGCAGCGTTGACCAGCTCTTTTGCCAGTTGACCGTGGGTAACCACCAGTACGCCGACCATCCCTTTCTCTCCTTAAGAGCTTTGCCCTCCATCGGGCAGATAAGGCTATTTCTTCAAAGGCAACCTTTATTCCTTATCGATATCCCGGTGAACCAGCTTTACCTTATAATTATTTTTACTCAGAATATCTTTTATCTTATTTGCCACAACCACAGAACGATGGCGACCCCCTGTGCACCCGATGGAGATGGTTAAATAGGTCTTTCCCTCCTCAATGTAGTGTGGGATGAGGAATGTCAGCAGGTCTTCGACCTTGGTTATAAACTCCTTGTAGTGCGAATTAGAGGTGACAAACTCCTCCACCCGTTTATGGAGCCCGTTTTTATCCCGTAGCTTCTCGGTAAAATAGGGATTGGGCAAGAATCGGATATCAAACATCAGATCGGAATCATAAGGTATACCATATTTATAACCGAAACTGACAATCGACAAAAGGATAGATTTCCTCCTATCTCCCTCAATGTGGTCGATGATGAAGTTCTTCAGTTCGTGTACAGTTAGCTTTGAGGTATCAATTTTCAGGTCGGCATGCTGCCGCACTCCTTGCAGTATCTTCCTTTCCCGCTGAATGCCTGCGATGATGTTGTTGTCGGGGCACAGGGGATGAGGGCGTCGGGATTCGCTGTAACGCCGAATCAAAGCCTCGTCCGAAGCCTCCAGAAAGATGAGCTTCACCTTATAAGACCTCTTCAGCTCTTCATACACATGGTCGAAATCCCCCAGAAAATCCCTTTCCCTTATATCAATGACTAATGCAATCTTGGAGATCTCCTCGGTGGTTTTGGAGCACAGGTCGATGAAGGTGGGAATCAACTTTACGGGCAGGTTATCAACGCAATAATACCCCAGGTCTTCAAAGCAGCGGCTGGTAAGGGTCTTGCCAGAACCCGATAGCCCTGTGATGATCACTAATTGAAAATCATTCACTACTGCTCACCATCGTCAGCGCGGAAGCCCTCGGTAAGGGGATTAATCCTCACCTTTTTATCATACCTGTCCACGAAATCCCGCGCCGCATGATAACCCTTTAACTTCAATAGATGATTGCGGGCGGCTACCTCGATGAGGATGGAAATGTTTCTACCGGGGGCAACAGGCATCCGTATCAGAGGAACATTAATCCCCAGGATCTCGTACTGCATCTCATCGATGCCCAGACGGTCGTACTTCTGCGCCTCATCCCACTGCTCCAGCGACACCACCAGGTCCACTATCTTCTCATGGCGAATAGAGGCTACCCCGAAGAGGTCTTTAATACTTATGAGACCCAAGCCCCTCAGCTCCATTTGGTGACGAATGAGCTCTGGTCCGCTCCCCATAAGGATATTCCCTATCCGTCTCTTTATCTCAATCATATCATCAGCAACCAGGCGATGCCCGCGAACGATCAGGTCGAGAGCGCACTCGCTCTTCCCGATGCCGCTCTCCCCGATAATCAAAACCCCTACCCCATACACATCCATCAGGTCTCCATGGAGATTGGTACGGGGGGCTAAGCGATTATCGAGGAAATCGGTCACCTTGTCAATACATACCGAGCTCACCAAAGGGGTCTGCAGGAGGGTTATGTCAAAGCGGTTTGCCTGCTCAACCAGCTCGCTGGGGGGCTCCAACTCCTTGGTTACAATAAAACAGGCCAAGCCATATGAGCAAATCTTATGCAGCGCCCGAGACCTCTCGGAGGGGCTCAGCTTCTCCAGATAGTGTATCTCGCTCGCTCCCAGTATCTGGATTCTGCCACTGCGCAGATACTCAATATCACCCAGAAGGGCTAAACCGGGCTTCTGAATGCGGGGGACGGTGATCTCCCTTTTAAGCCCCCTTTTCCCCGCAATCA